>JAHDSS010000084.1 GCA_018432565.1 Kiritimatiellia bacterium | reverse complement strand
GTCAGATCCAACCGGACCTCCAGCCAGTCGCAATCCGCCGGCGCCTTCCGGGCGCAGGCCCGCAGCCGCGGTTCCGTCGCCACGCAGCCGATAATCAACGGATGCCCCCCCAGCCGCAGACGGGCGGGCGTTTTGATTCGCTTGGCTCGATGGACTGAACTCATCTTTTGGACTCCCGGCCGGGATCCTGCCCCGGCAGACCCCATGAAACCATCCCGCCCCCGCCCGGGTCAATGCACTTCGCCCCCGTCGTGTCGTGTCGGACACCAGTGGCATAACATCCCGGGTCGGAAACCGGCAGGGCTCTGATCCGGTTGAAACACCCGGCGGTCCAGGCGGGCGGAAAGTCAGCCGATCAGGGTGCGGAAGCGGGCGAACGCCGCCACGGCATCGCGGGGGCCCGGCGCGGCTTCGGGATGGTATTGCAGGGAAAAGGCCGGGAATTTTTGGGCCTGCAATCCTTCCACGGTGCGGTCGTTCAGGCTGATGTGCGTGATCTCCGCCGCCGCGGGATCCAGGCTGTCCGGATCCACGACGTAGTTGTGATTCTGGGAGGTCACTTCGACGGTTTTCGTGCGCAGGTCCATCACCGGATGGTTGCCGCCGTGATGGCCGAAGGCCAGGCGCCGGGTTTTTCCTCCGAGCGCCAGTCCCAGGAGCTGATGTCCCAGGCAGATGCCCATCAGCGGCACCCGCCCCAGCAGGTCCCGGATGGTTTTGACGGCATACGGCAGCGCGGCCGGGTCGGCCGGCCCGTTGGATAGCAGGACGCTCGCGGGATTCAGCGCCAGCACGTCGGCAGCGGAACTCCGGGCATTCAGCACCCGGACCCGGAATCCCTGCTCTGCGAGCAGGCGCAGGGTGTTGCGTTTGACGCCGAAGTCCAGCACCACCGCCAGCGGAGCATCCGCCGGCGCCTTCGACGGCCAGTCGTACGGTTCCGGCGTGGAGACCTTCGACGCGTAGTCCTGGCCATCGAGTCCTTCCCACGCGCGGGCCTTTTCGATGGCTTCTTCCGGCGGCAGGTCGCCTGTGGCGCACAGAAAGGCCTTCTGCGTGCCGCCGTCGCGCAGCATGACCGTCAGCGCGCGCGTGTCCGCCCCGGCCAGCGCCGGAACGCCTCCGCGCGACAACGCCTCCGGCAGCGTTTCCCGCGAACGCCAGTTGGAGGGCGGATTCATTTCGCGAACCACCAGGCCGGCCGCCTGGATCGCGGCGGATTCGTGATCCTCGCCGTTGAATCCGGTATTGCCGGTTTCCGGCATGGTCAGGACGACGATCTGCCCGGCGTAGGACGGATCGGTCAGGATTTCCTCGACGCCGGTCATGGCGGTATGGAAAACGACTTCGCCCAGGCGGTCTTCGGCGGCCCCGCACGACCAGCCGCGGATCACCGTGCCGTCGGCCAGCGCCAGGAACGCCCGCCGTTCCCGCCGTTCCGCCCAGTTCCAGGCGGCCGCGCTCATGACGGTTTCCCCTTGCGGATTGTGGCCCGGTGGTATTCCTGCAGCGTCAGCACTTCGACTTCCGGATGCGCCGCCAGCGTCTGCAGCCCGTCAATGGCCGCGCGCAGTCCGCGGAGCGTGGTCGTCATCGGCACGCCGCGCCGGACGGCTTCGGTGCGCATCTTCACTTCGTCGAGCTGCGGCTGGCAGCCGGAGGGCACGTTGATGATCCAGCCGGCATCGCCGTCGCGCATCAGATCGAGCGCGTTCGGGCGGCCTTCGGAGATGGCGAAAGCGGCGCGGGCGGGCACACCCGAATCCCGCAGGAGCGTCGCCGTGCCGCACGTGGCCCAGATGGCGTAGCCCATGGCCGCCAGCTCCCGGGCGCACGTGACCATTTCGGTCCGGTCGGAGGCGCGTTCGCCGGACACGCTGACAAAGACGCCGCCGGACCGGGGAATGGGATTGCCCGCCGCCTGCTGGCTCTTGAGGAAAGCCATGCCGGGATCCGGGTCGATCCCCATCACTTCGCCCGTCGAGCGCATCTCCGGCGTCAGGCGCACGTCGCAGCCCGGAAAGCGCGCAAACGGCAGCACGGCTTCCTTGACCGCCACGTGGCGCAGCGCGACCTCCCGGGTGAAGCCGATGGACCGGAGGGATTCGCCGGCCATGACGCGCGCGGCGATGCCCGCCAGCGGCACGCCGCCGGCCTTGCCGACGAACGGAACGGTCCGGGACGCGCGGGGATTCACCTCCAGGATGTACACCTCGCCGTCCTGCACGGCGTACTGCACGTTCATCAGGCCGCGCACGTCCAGCCCCCGCGCCAGCGCGCGGGTGTGTTCGCGGATGCGTTCGACGATCTCCGGCGCCAGCCCCTGCGGAGGCATCTGGCAGGCGCTGTCGCCGCTGTGGATGCCGGCCTTTTCAATGTGCTCCATCACCCCGCCGATGACTTCGATTTCTCCGTCGGCAAGGCAATCCACGTCCACCTCGACGGCGTCTTCGAGAAACTTGTCGATCAGCACCGGGCGGCCCTCCGACGCGGCGAACGCCTCCCGGCAGAAGGTCTCGAAGAACGGTTCGGTATAGACGATGGCCATGGCCCGCCCGCCGAGCACAAACGACGGCCGCACCAGCACGGGGAACCCGATGCGATTTGCAATCGTCCGCGCGCTGTCCGGATCGGTGGCCGTTCCGTTCGCCGGCTGTTTCACGCCGACCTGCTCCGCCAGCCGCTTGAAAAACTCCCGGTCTTCGGCCTTTTCGATATTCTCGGGGCTCGTGCCGATGATGGCCACCCCCGCCGCCTGCAGTTCCAGCGCCAGGTTCAGCGGCGTCTGGCCGCCGAACTGGACAATGGCGCCGTCGCAGCGCTCCCGGCGGTACACCGCCAGCACGTCTTCGAGCGTCACCGGCTCGAAATACAGCTGGTCGCTCGTGTCGTAGTCGGTCGAGACCGTTTCCGGGTTGCTGTTGACCATGACGGTTTCGCAGCCCGCGGCGCGAAGCGCCTGGCAGGCCTGCACGCAGCAGTAGTCGAACTCGATGCCCTGTCCGATGCGGTTGGGCCCGCCGCCCAGGATCATGATTTTCTTCCGGTCCGACTTCGGCAGCGGGGGCTCCGGCTCCCCGCCGTAGTACGAATAAAAATACGGCGTGGCGGCGGCAAACTCCGCCGCGCACGTGTCCACCACCCCGAAGGCCGGCCACAGGCCCAGGCGGTCGCGGGCCGCCCGGACCTCGCCTTCCGTGGCGCCCAGAATCGCCGCGATCTGCCGGTCTGAAAAACCGAATTCCTTGGCCTGGGCGAACCGCGCCGGGTCGGCCTCGAGCCCCTCCAGCGTCCGGACGGCGCCGATTTCCTCTTCGTACGCGATGAGTTCCTCCATCTGCCGGAGGAACCACGGATCCATGCCGGACTGGTCCGCCACGCGCTCCACCCCCCATCCGCGAAACAGGGCTTCGCGCACGTGGAAAAGCCGCAGCGGACTGGGCCGCGCCACCGCTGCTTCCAGCTCGTCTTCGGACAGAGCCCCTTCGGCCTCCGCCTTGCGGGCAAAGCCCGACCGCCCGATTTCCAGGGACCGCAGGGCCTTCTGCAGCGCCTGCTTGAATGTGCGCCCGATGGCCATCGTCTCGCCGACGGATTTCATCTGGGTCGTCAGCGTATCGTCCGATCCCTGGAATTTCTCGAAGGCGAAACGCGGTGCCTTGACGACCAGGTAGTCCAGCGACGGCTCGAAACACGCCGGCGTCGAGCGGGTGATGTCGTTGGGCAGCTCGTCGAGCGTATAGCCCACCGCCAGCTTGGCCGCGATCTTGGCGATCGGAAAGCCCGTGGCCTTCGAGGCCAGAGCCGAACTGCGGCTGACCCGCGGATTCATCTCGATGACCACCAGCCGGCCGTCGCGGGGATTCACCGCGAACTGCACGTTGGCGCCGCCGGTTTCGACGCCGATCGCCCGCATCACCGCCAGGCTGGCGTCGCGCAGCGACTGGTATTCCCGGTCCGTCAGCGTCAGCGCCGGCGCCACCGTCAGACTGTCCCCCGTGTGCACGCCCATCGGATCGAGGTTTTCGATGGAGCAGACAATGCACGCGTTCTCCTTCCGGTCGCGCATCACTTCCATTTCGAATTCCTTCCAGCCCAGGACGGATTCCTCGATCAGCACCTCGCCGACCGGACTCAGGGCCAGGCCGTTGGCGCAGATGGCCTCGAACTCTTCCGCGCCGCGGGCGATGCCGCCTCCGGCCCCGCCGAGGGTAAAGCCCGGCCGCACGATCACCGGCCACGCGCCGATCTCCGCCTGAACGGCGCGGGCCTCTTCCAGGCTGTGGGCCGATCCCGATCGCGGCACCGCCAGGCCGATGCCCGCCATGGCCTGCTTGAACAGCCCCCGGTCCTCGGCACGGTGGATCACCTCCGCCGTCGCCCCGATCAGTTCCACCTGGTAGCGCTTCAGGATTCCCCGCTCATGCAGCTGCACCGCCAGATTCAGCGCCGTCTGCCCGCCCATGGTCGGCAGCAGCGCATCCGGACGCTCGCGCCGGATGATCGCCGTCAACGCGTCCTCGGTCAGCGGCTCGATGTACGTTCGGTCGGCAAAGCCCGGATCGGTCATGATCGTCGCGGGATTGCTGTTGACCAGCACCACCTCGTAGCCTTCTTCCCGCAGCGCC
>JAHDSS010000167.1 GCA_018432565.1 Kiritimatiellia bacterium | reverse complement strand
GATGGCCACGACCTGGTGCCGGCGGGCGGCTTCGGCCAGTTTCCGGCCGACGGCGTGGGCGGTTTCACCGCCGACGTTGGCGTCGATTTCATCGAACACCAGCAGGGGGATGCGGTCGGCGCCGGCCAGCACCACCTTGAGGCCCAGCATGACGCGGGAGATTTCGCCGGAGGAGGCGATGGCGCGCAGGGGGCGCATCGGTTCGCCGATGTTCGGCGCGAACCCGAATTCCGCGCGGTCGAGCCCGCTGGCGGCCGGGGTCTCCGCGGGTTGCACCCGGATATCGAACGAGCCGTGCTCGAAGCCGAGCGCCCGGAGTTCGGCGGTGATGGCCGGGGCCAGTTTTTCCGCGGCGTTTTCACGCCGCTTGCGCAGCGCGCGCCCGAGCGTCTGCAGGTCCTTCTCCGCCGCGGCGATCTCTTTTTCCACTTCGGCTTTCTGGCGGTCGCGGGTCTGCAGATCCTTCAGGCGGGCTTTCGAGGTTTCCAGGGTGTCGAGGATCCGCTCCAGGCTGCCGCCGTACTTGCGCTTGAGCCGGTCGTAGGCGGCCAGGCGCTGATCGAGCCATTCCAGGCGGACGGGGTCGGCATCGATGTCCGCCAGTTCCCGCTGGATGGCGGCGGACAGCGACGCAATGCCGTCGGCCTGGGCGCGCAGTTCGCCGGGCCAGTCGCGGGCGGCGGGCATCAGGCGGGCCAGTTCCTCGAGCGCCTTGAGGGCCGGGGACAGCGCGGCCAGCGCCGAGGCATCGTCTTCGGATGTGGCCTGAACGACGATTTGGCCGAGTTCGAGGATGCGCTGGGCGTGTCCGGCGGTCTGCTGCTCCGCGCGGACCTGTTCTTCTTCGCCTTCGACGGGCGCGGCGTCTTCGATTTCCTTCACGCGGTAGGTAAGCAGATCCACCTGGGCATCCAGATCGCCGATGTCGCCGGAGAGTTCTTCGCGCCGGGCGAGGAGGCCCTGCCAGCGGGCATGGGCCTGGGCATAGGCTTCGCGTTCCCGGCCGGACTTGGCGTAGGCATCGAGAATATCGAGCTGGCAGGCGGGCTGGAACAGGGACTGGTGGTCATGGGGACCGTGCAGGTCCACCAGCAGCGCGCCGATCCGTTTGAGAAGCGGCAGGGTCGCCGGCGCGTCATTGACAAAGGCCTGGCCGCCGCCGGCCGCCTTGACGATGCGGCGCAGGATCAGGAGCCCGTCCTCGCAGGGGTCCAGGCCGGAATCGGCCAGGATCTCCTGGACGGCGCGGGGATCGTCCAGATGGAATGTGGCTTCGACCAGGCATTGCGATTCGCCGGCGCGGACGGCGGAGGTGTCGGCGCGTTCGCCGAGCAGCAGATACAGCGCGCCGATCAGGATGGATTTGCCCGCGCCGGTTTCGCCGGTAATGATGTTCAACCCCGGCTGAAACGCCACCGAAGCATCCTCGACCAGCGCGAGATTTTTCACTCTCAACAGCGTCAGCATGAAAGCAGGATAGCGCAAAGGCCTGCCGCCGGGAAGGGGGGAGTTGCCGTGTCCGGTGTACCGCCCCGAACACGAAAGGGCGGGAGGGGGCGTCTTAGGAATTGCCCCGCGGCCAGGAACTGGCTACTCTGCAGCAGTCTGGCAGGATGCAAAACCCTTCGGAGGAAGCATGAAGAGGACAATCCGGTTTTGGATGGCGGCGGTGATGGCGGTAGCGATGGCGGCGGGGTGCAGCGACGACGGGGATTCGGACGGGCTGCCGGGGGGGGGAAGCGACGGCCGGCACGGCTGAAGAAGCGGAAAGTGGCGGGGGGGGGACGACGGCGGATTCAACCGGAACGGCCATCCCGGTGGAACGGCGGGCGCCGCAGCTGGTTTCGCCGGCCGACGGTGCGGAATACACGGTCTATCTGTTCGGCGGAACCGCCAAGGTGGCGTTTCAGTGGACGGCGCTGGAGGGAGCGGAGAGCTATTCGCTTCGGATGGACAACATTGCGGGCGGGTATGTGTTCGGCGGGACTTCGGGCTCGCTGGATTTGCCGGTGGGGACCTATACCTGGTGGGTGGACGGCAGATACCCGGTCAACGGGGATTCCGTGGAAGACGGCCCCTCGAGCCAGAAGTTCTCCTTCACGGTCAAGCAGGGATATTTCCAGATTCAGGGGCCTTGACCGTTCGGGTGCTCTAGGCCGGCCGGCGCCGGCGGGCGGCCAGCAGCAGGGGCGCGCCGATCAGCAGCAGGCCGAGGGTGCCGGGCTCCGGAACAATGCCGGGGGTGGTGGCGGGATCCGCCGGTTCGAGTCCGTGGGCCTTGTACTGGGCGGCGGTTTCCAGCACGACGGCGCCGGAGACGGGCGTGACCAGCTGCCAGGTCCGCGCCAGCGCCACGGCGTCGTCATGACCGGTCTTGCGGTGGGGGTTTGACAACCGCGCGATTTCTCCGGCGGCCCAGAGGCGGGCCACATGCGACGAGCCTTCGGGCAGATCCCCGGGGATGGCGCCGCCGCCGAGTTTTTCGCGGTGCCAGCGGCCGGACTTGTTCTGCAAGAGGCCGATGATTTCCATCGGCCGGTTGTCCAGGACGGGCAGGGGACGGATCAGGCGGAGATCAGCCAGCTGTTCGGCGATGCGGTTGGCCCCGGGGCCGTACTGGTGGGAATGGATGACCAGCCGGCCGCGGGAGAAGTCGGCGATCTGGCGAAGGGATTCCAGTTCCGGGGAGTCGAGGGGCTGGGCGGCATGGAGCCACAGGATGGGGGCGTTGCCGTTTTCGGCCGCCCACTCGGCGGCCTGGACCAGGGCGGGCCCGTTGTCGCACCCGCCCGCGTACCGGATGTGCAACGGCGGTTTGCCGTCCACGCTTTTGGGAACGTCACGGGCGATCCAGGTGCGGACCCGGGTTTCCGCAGGAAGAAAATCAAAGAGGCATTTGGTCATGTTTGCATGGTGCGCCTCCATGCGCGCCGAAGCGTCAATGACGATGGCCAGGGCATCGGGAAATCCGTCCGGGGTTTCGGGGACCTCCAGGGTCTGGAGGATGGCTTCATCCGGGGCGAGTCGGGCATCGCGGGAAAGGACGGGGGGGTAGGGGCTGGCCAGCGGCAGGCGCAGGAACGGCGCGTTGGCGGACGAATCTGCCGGGACTTTGCCGCGGATGGAATAGGGGTCGCCGTTCAGCACCAGGAAACCGTTCGTTCCGCCTTTCACATCCAGGGGGGGCTGATCGCTTTCCAGCCAGACGGACGTCTGCACTTCCGGCGCCGCGCTGAAGTTCTGTTCGACGAACCGCGGCAGGCGCAGGGCGGCTTCGGGTTTCTGCGCGTCCGGCACGAGCAGGGGAACGGTGATGCCGATGCGGGTTTTCATGGACCCGTCCACCGGGACGGGGAAGCATTGCATCAACACGCGGTCGGGGCCGGCGGTGGTGACGAGGACGGGATCGCGGCGCTGGCGCACAGCCACCTGCTGATAGGCCTGGCGGGTCTGCGAACGGCCGCCGAAGGCCGCTTCGCACGGTTCGCCGTTGATCCACAGGGTGACGCGCGAGACCACGCCGCCGGGCGGCAACTCGACCAGGGCGCGGGCTTCGCGCTCGGTGGGCGAGGCGTTGTGGAATTCCAGGGTCCATTCCAGATAGGCGGTGCCCGAGGCAGAGTCGATGCGCCCGTCGAGGCGCGACTGGGCAAGCGACAGGCCCTTGATGCGCGCCGCGACCTGATCGCCGCCGAGAGCCGGATCCCACCAGTCGGAGTCAATCAGGTCCTGCCCCCGCAGTCCCTTGAGGCGCGGAGGCGGGACGGCGGAATAGGGCGTGCCGGTGACGCGGTAGAAGGCGGTCTGGGCATCGGCGCGGGAGGCCGGCCGGCCGCCGCGGAACGAGCCGCCCAGCACCAGTGTAAAGAAGTCCATGGGTTCCTGCGTGCGGTAGCATCGGCGCAGCAGGAAGTCCCGGCTGCCCAGGACGCGCAGGACGGCGGTGGCCCGGGCGCGGACGGCGGGATCGGGATCGCTGACCTGCGGCGCATAGCGGGGCACCACGAGGCGCGGCACGGCCAGCAGGAACAGCAGCAAAAAGGCCGGGAGGGCCGTCCGCCACCAGGCGGCCGGCGGCGGGGCATCCGTCAAAAAGCGGGCCCGGCGCAGACGGGAGCGGATGGCCAGTGCGGTGATGAAAGCCAGCAGCGGCGAGAGGGGGACGAACCCGATGCCGAAATAGACGATGGCCATGACGGCGATCGGTGTCACGAGGATGAACTGCAGGGCATAGAAGGCGGCGATGCCGATGGCCATGCCGTTCAAGCGGCCGATCCAGCGGAAGAGCGTTCCCGACGCCCGCACCCGTTCTCGGGAACCCAGGGCCAGGGCCAGGGCGTTGGCGGCGGGCACGAGGGCAATCAGCAGCGCGTGGCCCCATGTAGGAATCGGGTCGAACAGGATTTCCGCGCAGAATCCCGCCAGCAGTTCAAAGACCAGGACGCCCAGCGGGAGGAACACCCCCAGGATCCAGAGCATCACGGCGGTGCTGCGACCGAACCATTTCTGCAGGGTGGAAGGCGTG
>JAHDSS010000368.1 GCA_018432565.1 Kiritimatiellia bacterium | reverse complement strand
GGCGGACGCGATGCCCGGAATATCCGGGACGACTCCACCCGGAACGTCAACAAGGCCGACCGGGAAAACAGCTGGGGCAAGGCCATCGGCGATGCCGTGGAATCCGGCATCACCGAAGGGGGAAAAGCCTTCGGCCAGGCCATGGGCCAGGGGGCTGCCGACCGGGTTGTTGGTGACATTTTCGGCTCGGACGAGGACGATTCCGATTCCTCCTCCAGCGGCGGCGCAAGCGCTTCTCCGGCGCCATCCGCCAGCGCGGCGGCCCCGGCCTCCAGATCCTCCGGTTCCGGCGGCAAAAAACCTTCCGCTCAGACCAAACCCTCCAGTTCGTCCAAGCCATCCGGTGGAGCCGGCAGTGCCGGTTCGACCGCCAGTTCGGACAGCGCCTCGTCCTCTGCCCCCAAACCGGAAACAACCAGCAGTTCATCTGCTCCCCTGGTCGGCCACTGTCCCCTCTGCGGACGAACCGACCTTGTGGAGCACGTCTACGATACCGGCAACATGACCGTCCATGACTGGCGCTGTCCGGTATGCAATGTCACCGGGCGCCCCGGACCGCCGCCTCCCGGACTGGGGTCCAGTTCCGCCACTGCCGCCTCCCCTTCGCCATCGCCGGCATCCTCTACGGCTTCCACCCCGGCCACCCAGCCCCCTCGCGACTGGTGGCTGGTCTGCGCCCGTTGCAAACATTACCCCTGCGGCAAACAACCACCGGGCCCCGGCGATGACGTGCTCTACTGGATCGTCTGCCCCAAATGCGGCTGGAAAATCGGCATGTCGAACTCCGGACAATGAACACCTTCCCCATGAAAACCGCTTCGCTCATCCTCGTTTTGCTCTGCCTGCCGGCCCTTGGCCCGGCCCCGGCCTCCGGACAGGTCGTCAGCCCGGTGGAAAGCGTGTTTCCCGACGCCGACACCGCCCCGTCCCGTCCGGCCGACATCCCGGAGCCTGCGACCCCGCCGGCACCCGTGGTCACCGAAGCCGAATGGAAGGCCCTTCTGCAACGCCTGGACGCTCTGGAAGCCCGCCTGGGACCGGTGTCCCGCCCGCCCTCCATCGCCTACAACATGGAACGTCGCATCGCCGACCTGGAACGACGGGTGCAGCAGCTGGAGCAGACCGTCACCCGCCTGCAATCGCTGGATTCCCGCGTCCGCAAACTGGAAATGAAATAGGAGATCCGTATGAAATTCCGCTTCTTGCTCTCTTTCCCCCTTCTGGCCCTGCTGGCGGGCTGCGCCGCGCCCGGCGGCTCCACCTCCGGAGGGGCCGGCACCGGCGAACCCAATGTCTATGTCGCTCGCGAAGCCCTGGACATCGCCAAAGTCGGCATTCTTCCCTTCAAGGCCGCCACCACGCTGATCGGCGGCTCCGTGTCGGACCAGTTCGTCACCGAAATGATGAAGCAAACCCGCTACGAGCTGGTGGAACGCGCACAGATGTCCGGCGTGCTGGGCGAAACCGAAGTCGCCCTCTCCGGCCTGACCGCCGGCCAGGCCGCCCAGCTCGGCCAGATGGCCGGCGCGCAGGCCGTCATCATCGGCACGGTCTCGGAATATGAAACCGTCGCGCTGGGCGGCCGCTCCTACCCCGTCGTCGGCATCACGATCCGTCTGATTGATTGCGGCACGGGCAAGATCCTCTGGAGCGTGGATCACGCGGCACGGGGCGGCCGAAACGATACCCTTGCCCAGCATTCCCGGAAAGTCGTCCATGACATGGCTGTCGCCCTGAACCGTCACCTGCGTTGAAAGGAATCCCCATCATGAAAATTCGTCCCATCGTCCTTCTTCCGCTTCTCTTGCTGCTGGCCGGCTGCGTCACCCCGACCGGACCCGCTCAGGCGCCGGCCGCTTCCCGCCCGGCCCCCGCCCCGCGGCAGGCGGCCCGGGCAAAACCCGTCGTCCCGTCGTCCCTCCTTCCACGGGTCATGGTAATCATGGACGAGAAAAGCCTCGGCACGATCGCCACCGCCGAGGTCGAAGCCATGGCCATCAAAAAGCTGATCGCCCTGAATGTGCCCGTGGTGGATCAGGACATGGTGCGCGCCAACATCGCCCGCAGCCGGCAAATGCTGATCACCGCCGGCGACAACCGCGGGGCCGCCGCCCTCGGCACGCAATTCGGCGCGGACATCGTCCTCATCGGCGAAGCGGTGGCCAAACCCTCCGCCCGGCGCATCTCGGACACCAATCTGCGCTCCTACCAGGCCGTTGCCACCCTGCGCGCCGTCCGCACCGACAATTCCGCCACCCTTGCCGCCGCTTCCGAAGACGTCACGGTGGTCGGCCTGGAGGATGTCAGCGGCAGCGCCAAGGCCCTGCGCGGCGCCGGCGAGAAGGCCCTGGATGCCCTGCTGCCCGACATGCTCGCGAAATGGACGCCCGGCGGCGATCCGGGCGCCGGTGCCTTTGTCCATCGCGTGGAACTGACCGTGGGCGGCGTGGACCAGCTCTGGAAGCTCAAGGCGCTGCGCGACTCCCTGCGGGGACGCCCCTCCGATGTGCGCGGCGTCGCCCAGCGCAGCTACACCGCCGGCGTGGCGGAATTCAGCATGGAATCCGCCCTGCCCCCCGAGGAACTGGCGGAAGCGCTGGTCCTCTCTCCGCCCGACGGCTTGAAACTGCAGGTGCTCGATATCGGTGGCGGCCGCATCCAGGCGCGCGCCGTCGCCCCTTGAATTCCAACCCGGGAGAATCCGCCATGAAATCCGTTCTTTTCCTGCTGGCCGCGATGGCCGCCGCTTCACCCGCCACCGCGCGGCCCGACACCGACGCCGGCATTCTGCTCAACGCCTATACCCGATTTGCCCTGGCCCGCGAAGTCCAATCCCAGGCCCTCCAGATGGCTCAGCCGCTTTCCCAAGATGCAGCCGGGCAGATCCGGGAACAGGCCGCTGCCTGGATGGCGTCCGAAACCCGACGGCTCCGCGCCGATCTCGATGACCATTTCGGCGACGGCGCCAAAGAGGCGTTTGCCGGTTTCGTCTCGGACTACACCACGGCTGAAAGCCAGAACAACCTGCATTATCTCGGCCAATTGGCGACCGACGCCCGCCTGGGCGACACGCCCCTGGAGTTTTCCGCCATGCGCCGCCTGGTGATGGATCAATGGCTGACCGAGCCCTTCCAAAATGGCAGCCGCCTTCTGGGCGAAGTCCAGACCTGGATTGAACTGCTCCAAGGCCAATCCCCCCCGCCCCCCCTCGCCGCGTGGCTCGCGCGCGATCAGACCTCCCCGCCCCCGGTTTCCGCACCGGCCGCCCCCCCCCGCCCGGCCAACCCCCTGGCCGACGCGGAAGCCCCCCTTCCCGATTTCAACGCCATGCCCGAAGACACCGCCGTCAATCCCATGGAAGCCTTTGCCCAGAGCCGCCAGGACAAACGCGAACGCGCCCTGCAGGACGCCCAGGCCGGCATGCAGCAGATGGCCATGGAACGCCAGGCCGCCGAACAGGAATACGCCTCACGAAAAACAGCGGAAGCCCAGGCGGACGCCGAGGCCATGCGCGCCCAGGCCCAGAAACTGGCCGCCGTGGAACAGGAGGCCGTGGACCAGCGCGCCAACAGCTGGATGGGACGGCTGAAGAACATCGTCAGCGCCACCGTCGGCGCCGCCACGGGCGCGTTCACGGGCGGCATCGGCGCCGAAGCCGGCCGCCAGGCCGCCGACGCCTTGTTCAACAACTGATCCCGCCCGTCAGTCGAAATAAATCCGAACGTCGTACTCCCGATAATCGCTGGACCAGGAACGCACTTCCATCACGGTCCGCCGGCCTTCCAATAGATCCACGTCGCCTGCCCAGGAACGGTCCGTATCGCTGCCGTCCAGCGCAATCCGATAGATCCCCGGCGCCAGATCGTAGTAGCGATGCTCCCCCGAGCTGACATTTTCCACCCGCTCCCCGTCCAGATAGACCCGCAGGCGCGTTCCCGTGAAGTTATCCACCACCAGCAGCCCCATGCCCTCGGCCGGATCCCGGCTGTAGTTGTCGTCGTCGCACCCCCCCGCCAGCCCCGCCACCAGCAATGCCCCCAGCAATCCCGCCGCCATCCAACCCCGTCCGCCTGCCTTCTTCATGATGCGCCTCCACTGGCTTGACCCTCCATCATGCTACCCCCATCCACTCCATTCGCCAAATCCAATCCATAGCCCCGTGTCGCCCGGTTCCGACGTCACTCAGGACCGCTGCGTCAGACCTCGCTCGATGCGATCCGCTTTTGACAAATCCCTCTGATTGCCGTAGTCTTCTATACTTATACAGAAACATGCAACCCGCACCCCCGAATTTTTATGTCAACTATTCTGATCATTGACGATGACAATGCCGTTCGGGAATACCTGGCCACCCTGGTCACCCGCCTGGGCCATCGGGCCATTCCCGCCGCAACCTGCGCCGAGGGCCGGGCCCAAATGGCCGATCCCGCTGTGGAAATCATCATTGCGGATATTTTCCTGCCCGACAGCCCGGACTTGCATGAGTGGGTGGACCAGTTGAAGCAGGAAGCCGCCGGCCGGCCCCTGATCCTGATCACCGGCGAACCGTCGGAAGAACTTGCCGCCAAGGCCAAAGGCGGCGAAATCATGGCCTTCCTCACCAAACCCTTCGAACTGGGATTCATCAAGAGCCTTCTTCACCAGGCCACGGGCATGCCCCCCGGCTCAACCGAACCGCCCCCATGATTGATAAAACCAGACTGGGCATTCCCTTTTTCGACGAGCGTTTCGGCGGCATCTTCCGCAAGCGCAGCGCCCTCTGCATCGGCCGCCAGGGCAGCGGCAAGACCATCGCCGCGCTGCAGGCTCTCCTGCAAAGCGCCCGCCAGGGTGAACGCGGCCTGATGCTTTCCGGCTGGCGCGCCCATGATCTCGCCATCATTGCGTCCCGCATGGGCCTGCCGCTTTCCGACGCGCTCGAGAAAGGACAGGTCACGCTACTGGAATACGCCAACCTGATGCCGACCCCCGAATTTGAAAAGAATATCACCCTGCCACCCGGCAGCTTCATGGAATTCCAGGACATCATCGAATCCGGCGGCATCAGCCGGGTCGTGATCGACACCATCCTGCCCTGGGTCGCCATTCCCCAGGAAGACAAGCTGGTCCAGCACATCTACTCGTTCGTCCAGGCGCTTGAACGCATGGGCATCACCGCCGTCCTGACCATCCCCCGCCCCGTCTCTCCGCTCGCCCATACGCTGAAAAACCACCTGGAACAGCAGATTCCCGTCGTGTTCACTCTCGATCGGGACGATTCCGGAAAACACACCTTTCTGCTGAACAAGTACCTCGGCGAAACCGCCCTGCCCCCGCCCATTCCGTTCATCATCGCCCGGGGCGCCGGCATTCTCCGCGCTCCCAAGAAAATCCCGGAAGAGGCCGCCCCCCCGCCTTCGACCTCCGGTTCGCCGCGCACGCCTGACGGCACATCCATCCGCTTTTCTTCCGCTTTCACCCCCTAGGAACCGGCCCGAGCCCAGCCATGTATGCCGCCTATTGGAACCTGAAAGGCAACCCCTTTCTCAACGTCGTGGATCCACGCTTTCTGTATTCCGTGGACCAGTATGAAGAAGCCATCGCCCGGTTCGTGTTCCTTGCCGAAAGCGGCCGGCTGGGCGGCGTTCTGACCGGCCCCTATGGCGTGGGCAAATCCACCGTGCTTAAACACGTCGCCGCCGCCATCGAATCCCGCCACCGTCTCCCCCTGATCCGCATGGATGCCATTCCCGGCGGTCAACTGCCCATGGCCCGCCATATCCTTGCCGACATGAAAATCGGCGGCCCCACCGCCACGCTGGCCGATACCCTGATGAATTTCGGCCATGCCACCGAGCACGGGAACGCCTCGCTGACCCGCACCCTCCTGTGCATTGACGAAGCTCACACCCTCGCCGGCGACGACGGACTCTATCTGATCCACTATCTCAGCAATCTGCGCATTCCCGACCGGCGCACCCAAAGCGAGACGCCCCTGTTTACCATTATTCTGGCCGGTTCACCCGCCCTGCTGCCCGCCATCCAGGCCCAGCCGTCCCTCAGCCAGCGCATGCAGATCGTCTTCCGCCTCGCCCCCCTTTCCCGCGAACACACCGCCGCCTACATTCAGCACCACATGCGCGCCGTTGGCGGAGATCTCTGGGTCTTCGACCAGGGCGCCCTCGACGCCCTGCACCGCTTCTCCGAAGGATTGCCCCGCAAGATCAACCTGCTGTGCGACACGTCGCTCATGCTGGGCTTTGCCGCCAAGGCCCATCAGATCACCGCGCCCATCGTCCGGCAGGCGGCGCAGGACACCGGACTGGCCGATGCCCCGGCTGCCGCCCCCCAAGAGGTGACCGCATGACTGAATTCACCGAACTGCTGTTCAACCCCATCACCATCATCGCCACCCTGCTGGCGCTGTTCTTCGTGCTGATGGCGTTCCGGCGCAGCCGCAACGCCGGCCGTCTGCCGTCTCGCCCTGAAGACACCTCCGGAGCCAAGCCCTACCACGTCGCCAACCCGTACTCCCCTGCGCCGACGGTCCTGAATCCGGCTTCTGTTCCGGTCCCCGCCGCGCACCCGTCCACCCTCCTTCAGACTCCGGCAACGCCCCCGCCCGCACCCCGCCGCCGCGTCTTCCGCCAGTTTGGCCAGTCCGCCCTGCACCCGGATGCCAATCCCGCCGACGGCCAGACCGGTTATGTCTGGGAATAAAGCGGTCTTCCCCTCCCCGGATCGCCTCGCAACCCGCATCGGGAGGATATATAGTTATTGCAATATGTATACATATTGCAATATGTATAAAAACCCGGCCGGCGGACCGGCATGCTGATCGCATGTCTGGCTACCTGAACCGTGCCGTTTTCCTCCGACGTTGATTCCATCCCTCCGCCGCCCTAGGATGTCGGCGTGATGCGTACCGTGATCATGGATGCCTTTCTGGCCGGTCTCTCCACGGGACTTTTCTGCGGCATGACATGCTTTCCCGTCTTGGCGCCGGTCTTTGCGGCCGAAGAACGGACTTTCCGCGCAACCTGGAGCGCCTGGTTTCAGATGCTGGGCGGCCGCCTGGCCGGCTATCTGGTCTTCGGGGCGCTGGCCGGATGGCTCGGACAGCGATTCGGCAGTCATGCGCTGCGACTGCTGTCCACCGCCGGCATGATGGCGATGGCGGCCTGGCTCGCGGTGTACGCCGCCGGATTCCGGCGGCCGTCCCCTCCGTCCTGCTCCCCCGTCCGCTGCTGCCGCTCGGCCACGCCTGTCCTGCTGGGATTCCTGCTGAGCACCCGCATCTGCCCGCCCGTTCTGATGTCGGCCGCCTATGTTTTCACGCTCCAAAGTCCTGCATTGGGCATGCTCTATTTCTTTGTGTTCTTCTGCACCACCAGCCTCTATTTCCTGCCGTTGCCGTTCATCGGCATGCTGGGGCGCATCCGCGAATTCCGCTGGGCGGCGCGCCTGGCCGCCGGACTGGTCGGCCTCCTGTTTCTGGGGTATGGTGTTGTCATGCTCCAACGGCTTGTGCTGGAGAGGAATTTGTCATGACTTCGTTTGCCCTTCGCCCCGTGCTGGCCAAGGCCGGCGCCGGCCTCTTTCTGGCGGCCGTCGTCGGAACGGCGGCCTGGCTGGTCTTCTCCGGCGGTTGTCCCTCCGCCGCCGGACCGTCCGCCGGCTCTGGTGCGTCCGCCCCCGATGCCGCCGGCAGCCGGCACGAAGCCCTGTGGTGGACCCCCCTTCCCGGCGGCGAGGTTCATTGCACCCTCTGCCCCAATGCCTGCCGCCTCGGTGACGGCCAGATTGGCCTGTGCCGCGTTCGACAGAACATCGGCGGCACCCTCTGCTCCCTGTCCTACGGCCAGATCGCCGCCGCCCATGTGGACCCCGTCGAGAAAAAACCCTTCTATCACGTCCTCCCCGGCAGCCGCGCCTTTTCCCTCGCCACCCCCGGCTGCAATCTCCGCTGCCTGTTCTGTCAAAACTGGGAAATCTCCCAATCCTATCCCTGGGAAGTCGCCACCCGCACCGTCTCCCCGGAAGAAGTCGTCGAAGCCGCCCTCCAAAGCGGCGCCGAGTCCATCGCGTTCACCTACTCCGAGCCCACCATTTTCTACGAATACATGCTGGATATCGCCCGGCTTGCGCAGGCCCGCGGCCTCAAAACCCTGGTGGTCAGCGCCGGCTACATCAACCCAGAACCCTTGCGCGCCCTGCTGCCCCATGTGGACGCTTATAAAATCGACTTCAAGGGCTTCGATCCCGTCTTCTATGAAAACCTGACCGGCGGCGCCCGCGATCCGGTTCTCGAAGCCATGAAAATCATCCGCGAATCCGGCGTCTGGCTGGAAGTCGTCAATCTGCTCGTCACCGGCCAGAACGACGGCGAAGACGATGTCCGCGCCCTGGCCCGCTGGGTGCGCGACAACCTCGGCACCGATGTCCCGCTGCATTTCTCCCGTTTCCACCCCATGCACAAGCTCGCCAACCTGCCGCCCACGCCCGTCGAAACCGTTCTGCGCGCCCGCCGCATCGCCCTCGAAGAAGGCCTGCAGTATGTCTATACCGGCAACATCCCTTCCGACGAAGGCGACTCCACCCGCTCGCCCCGCAGCGGCGAAATCGTCATCGAACGCAAGGGCTATCATGTCATCCGCAACCGGCTTGTTGACGGCGTCGCGCCCGACGGCGATCCCATCCCGGGGATTTGGAAATGAGTGCCCTCCGCCTGACGTCGGCCGGACTTCTGCTCGCGGCCGCCTGGGGCCTCTCCTGCCGCCCCGCGCCCGCCGACTCCGGCGCCGTCCGCCCCCCCGCTTTTGCCGGCTCGTTTTATCCCGCCGATCCCGACCAACTCGCCGGTGAAGTGGACGCCCTTCTCGCCGCCGTTCCGCCCCCCGCAATCGCCGCCCCGCCGGCCCGGGTGCTGATCGTTCCGCATGCCGGCTATGTGTACTCCGGGGCCGTCGCGGCCCATGCCTACCGTCCGGTCGCCGGCCGCCGCCATCCCACCGTTGTCCTGCTCGGCAGCAGCCACCGCGCCAGTTTTCCCGCCGCCGCCCTCTGGCCCGCCGGCGCCTTCCGCACCCCGCTCGGCGATATTCCCGTGGATGCCGACCTGACCCGCCGCCTGCTGGACTCCGGACCGCCCTTCACCGCCCAACCCGCCCCGCATCTCGACGATCACGTGCTGGAAGTCCAGCTCCCCTTCCTGCAGCGCGCCCTCGGCGAGTTCCACCTGGTCCCCGTCATGCTGGGCACTCCCGACCCCGCAACCGCCCGGGCCGTCGGCGACGCCATCGCCGATGCCGCCGGCCCCGATACCCTCGTGATTGCCAGCACAGACCTCTCCCACTATCCGGCCTATGCCGACGCCTGCTCCGCCGATGCCCAGACCGTCGCCGCCATCCTCACCGCCGACCCGGATCAACTGGTCCGCACCCTCCGCTCCATGGAGAAGCGCCCCCCCCGCAACACCTCCACGTTTCTCTGCAGCGAAGGCGCCGTGCTCGCCGCCATGACCTGTGCCCGCCGGTTCGGCGCTTCTTCCGGCGCCCTGCTTCACTATGCCAACTCCGGCGACGCCTCCGGCGATCAAACCCGGGTGGTCGGCTATGCCGCCATCGCCTTTTCCGGCAGCCCCCCGCCGGATTCCCCCCCCTCAACCCAGGAGCCCCCCATGAACCCCGATGCCGAATTCTCGCCCGAAGAACGCCAAGAGCTGCTGCGCCTGGCCCGGCAGACCGTAGAGTCCGTCGCCCGCACAGGAAAACCCCCGGCCTACGACTGCACCGTGTCCGCCCTGGAGCGCAAGCGCGGAGCGTTTGTCACCCTTCATCAGCACGGACGCCTGCGCGGCTGCATCGGCCATTTCGAAGCCGACCGTCCCGTCTGGGAAACCGTCATGGAGATGGCCGTCGCCGCTTCCACCCAGGATCCGCGTTTTCCCCGCGTCACCGCCGGCGAACT
>JAHDSS010000042.1 GCA_018432565.1 Kiritimatiellia bacterium | reverse complement strand
TGCCGCGGGCGCCGAAGGGGCCGACTTCGCCGGGGTTTTCCACGCACTCAATCGTCTGCTTGCCCGGGGCGTCCTTGATGTTGGGGAATCGGTACTTGCCGAACGAGGGGTTGAGGATCTTGCCGTCGGCGTCGTACTTGATTTCCTCGTGCAGGGTGGCGCCGAGTCCGATCATGACGCCGCCGGCGATCTGGCCGCGGATCTGTTTGGGATTGATGACGGTGCCGACATCGAAGGCGGAGGCGAAGTGGTCAATGAGGACCTTGCCGGTTTTCTTTTCGATGCGCAGTTCGCAGGCCTGGGCGCCGAAGGTGTATTCGACGCCGAGTCCGCCGCGTCCGTTTTCATCCGGGTTGGAGTAGCGCGGCAGGCGGGCGTCGGAGGTGGTATGGACGACGTCGCCGATGGTGATGCCGGTTTCGGTGATGTAGCCGTGGATGAGTTTCTGGATGGGGATGCCGAGGTCGGGGTCGTGCTTGAGGAAGACGCGCTCGCCGTCGTAGTCGAGGTGATCGACGTCGACGAGGAGGGCCTTGGCCGCGGTTTCCTTCATGACGGCGATGGCTTTGTTGGCGGCGCGGATGATGGCGCGTCCGCCCTGGGTGGTGAACATGGAGCCGATGGTCTGCCATTCCCAGGGGCAGTACTGGGTGTCGATTTCGCGGTACACGCTGATCTTGGCGGGGTCGATCTGGAGGGCTTCGCCGGCGATCTGCTGGACGGCCATGCGCAGGCCCTGGCCGACTTCGGCGCCGCCCATGTTGATGACGACGGAGCCGTCGGGGTTCATTTTGAGGTAGCAGGACTTGGAGGAGAAGGGGGCGCCCTTGGGGGACTTCATGAGGGCGGCGAAGCCGCGGCCGTAGAAGTAATCCTCGTCTTCGGCGGGCTTGTCGCCGGCGAAGACGGCGGCCTTCACCTTTTCCTGGCATTCGAGGACGGAGCCGTTGGCGGGGTAGTAGCGTTCGCCGGCGGCGTTCTGCTTGCCGGGGCCGAGGTAGTTTTTCTCGCGGAGGGCGAAGGGGTCCATGCCGAGCTTGCGGGCGAGGATATCCATGAGGCGTTCGACGGCGAAGTGGCCTTCCTGGTGGCCGTAGCCGCGGAAGGCGCCGACGGGGGGGGTGTTGGTATAGACGCACTTGTTTTCGAGCAGGGCGTGGGCAAATTCGTAGGGGCCGGTGCAGTTGTGGGTGGCGGCGTTGCAGACGTGCACGCCGGTGTCGGAGAACGCGCCGGTGGCATGGAGGATGTCGGCGTGGATGGCGACGAGGGTGCCGTCCTTTTTGGCGCCGATCTTCATTTTGTGGCGGAAGCCGTGGCCGATGAGGGTGCTGGTGAAGTCCTCGCGGCGGGAGGCGACCCACTTGACCGGCCTGCCCGGGACGTGGGAGGCGATCCAGGCGACGGTCTGTTCGACGGTGATGTCAGACTTGTAGCCGAAGCAGCCGCCGATTTCGGGGATGCGGACGCGGACCATGGAGGAGGGGATGTGGTAGGCGTGGGCGAGGTCGTCGCGAATGATGAAGGGGCAGATGGAGGACGACCAGGCGTCGATGGTGCCGTCTTCGTTGAAGCGGACGATGGCGCCGTGGGGTTCGATGGCGGCGCAGGAGCCGTGGGGATAGACGAATTCGCCTTCGACGACGACGTCGGATTCGGCGAAGCCCTGTTCCACATCGCCCTTCTGGAGGCGGTACGTGTTGGCGATGTTGGTGCCGGGGACGGCGCCCATGCCGGGGAGGTGCCAGTAGTTTTCGGCGTGGTCGTGGATCAGGACGGCGTCGGGGGCGAGGGCGTCGCGGGCGTCGGTATAGACGGGCAGGGGTTTGTATTCGACCTTGATTTTGGCGAGGGCGGCGGTGGCCTGGCGCTTGGTGGCGGCGATGACGGCGGCGACGTGGTCGCCGATGTGGCGGACTTTCTTCACGGCCATGGGGGAGATGTCGCTGATGTTGTCGCCGTAGAGGGTGGTGCAGTTGCGGCCGGTGACGACCTTGACGACGCCGGGCATTTTTTCCGCCTCGGCGGTGTCGATGGAGACGATCTCGGCGTGGGCGTATTCGGGATGGAGGATGGCGGCGTGGAGGAGGCCGGGGAGGCGGATGTCGTCGAGGTACTGGACTTTGCCGATGGCCTTCTGGACGGCGTCGGGGCGGGTGAGGGATTGACCGATGTATTTGAATTTGGCCATGGGGGACTCGCTTTCTGAAGTTCCAATAGGGGGAAACACTGTACCACGGAGGCGGGGGAGGGGCAATGATGAATGGAGAAATAAGAGGGAATAAGAGGGAATTAAGAATGATGAATTAAGAATGAAGAATGAAGGGGGGACGGAGGGCGGGGGGGCGGTGGAAGCGTTGAATGGAGTCTTGCAGATGGGAGTGACATCTGTCCGGTTCTGTTGTGTGGAGGCGCATAGCGCCGGAATCGAAATCACTTGTCCCCGCTGCGGGATTCCGGCCTGTGCCCGATGGCTGGCCTGCGGGACCAGGCCGAGATTCCTCCTTCCGGTCATGTCGAGCGCAGTCGAGACATCTCGGCCCCATCCCAACGGCTGGCCTGCGGGACCAGGACGAGATCCCTCGACTCCGCCTTCGCGCAAGGCTTCGGCGGACAAGTCCGCTCGGGATGACAGCCGGGCAACCGATTGCCTTCGTGGCACGCGGCTCCTGTCGCGTGCGGTTGGTTGGATACGCGCGGGACGGGAGCCCCGCGCTGCGAGGGGCAAGCCCGGCGATGCCGAATCGCAGTTGCGCCCGGATGGGGGGGCGGAAAACGGGCTTGCCATTCCGATATACATCCGGATATACATCGGCGCATGAAGCTGCATGTGAAGCTGGCGCTGGCGAACGGACAGGACGAGGAGTTCTGCGGGGCGGGGGTGTTGCAGCTGCTGGAGGGGATCGGGGCGCATGGTTCGATTCAGCGGGCGGCGCGGGAGATGGGGCTGTCGTACGTGAAGGCGCTGAAGATCCTGAACCGGGTGGAGAAAGAGCTGGGGCAGACGCTGCTGGAGCGGCACAAGGGCGGGGCGGAGCGGGGACGGACGGAACTGACGCCGTTTGCGCGGCGGTTCATGCGGGATTTCGCCCGGCTGCGCGTTCGGGTGGGGCGGGCGGCGGATGCGGCGTTTGCCGGGTTCCAGAGGAACTACGGCTGAATCCAGGACTGGAACAGCCGACTACGAATGACACGAATGACACAGCGCGGCAAAGCCGCAACCAAATTAATCAGAACTCATGAACTCATGAAAATGGAGAGGGGGATAAGCAGGAAAACAGGAAACGCAGGAAAACAAGACAGGCTAAGAGCAATCCCGGAAATGAATTA
>JAHDSS010000120.1 GCA_018432565.1 Kiritimatiellia bacterium | reverse complement strand
GAGCAGGGCGTGGATGCGGGCGCGCTTGACGCCATCCTTCTTGGCCTGGATGAGCATGCCCTTGAGATGGTCGAGGTGCGAGTGCACATTGCCGTCGGAGAAGAGGCCGATGAAATGGAGGGTGGAGGAGTGGTCCTTGACATTGGCGACGAGGGACTTCCAGGCGTCGCCGTCGAACACGGCGCCGGAATCGACGGCCTTGGCGACGAGGGAAGCCCCCTGATCGTAGACGCGGCCGCAGCCGATGGCGTTGTGGCCGATTTCGGAATTGCCCATGTCGGCGTCGGAGGGCATGCCGACGGCGGTGCCGTGGGCCTTGAGCGTGGTATGGGGGCAGGTGGCGAGAAGTTTGTCGAGATTGGGCTTCCAGGCGGCGCGCACGAAATCGCCTTCCTCGTATTTACCGATGCCGACGCCGTCCATGATGACGAGGACGACGGGGCCCTTGGGTTCGGAATAGGCGGCGATTTTATCCAGTTTGAGGCTCATGGGGGTCTCCAATCCGGGTCAAGCGTTTCGGGCACTATGCCCCATGAAGGGGCGAAGTGCAAGAACGAGGCTCAGAATCGCGGCTCAGAATCGAACCATCCCGGCCTGTTCCATATCACTGGCCTGCGGGACTCTTCCGGGATCCCTCGACAGGCTCGGGATGACAGCCACGAAAAACGAACAGATTTCGATTAGGGGTTATTCGCGCTTGATGACGCGGGAGCGTCCGCCGGTGGCGCGGGCGATGCCTTTGAAATAGTCAATGGCGAGTTTGCCGCGGTCGTTTTCGAAGGGCTTGTAAAGGATGGGATAGAAGCGGACGGACTTGCCGGTGGTGGATTCGATGGATTTGACGAATTTCTCGATGTCTTCCATGTGGGTAGGGATTTCGACGCCGGTATTGACGTCGCCGACCTTGAGATAGGGCGGATCGTCGGTCAGGACGAAGACGGTGTCGGAGCCCATTTCGACGGCCATTTTGATGGCCATGTGGGGGGTGGAGCCGGAGTGGCCGCGCAGGTTGCCCTGTCGGCGGCCGTCAAAGGGCTGCTTGAGCCATTCGAGGCCCTTGGTTTTGTTTTCCTGGGTGGCGTAGACCATCTGGGGCGAGAAGGCGTCGGCGCCGTCCACGAAGACCACGATATTGAACTTGGTGCCGACGTTCATGGTTTCGAGCATCTTGGTGGCCTCGGCGAGAACGTCCTGGGTGACGCCTTTGGCGACCATGGAGGGGGAGATGTCCATGCAGATGGTGATGGCGCGGGTGCGGATGTTTTCGCCGAAGAACTTGGTGTCGGAGTAGCCCATGCCGCCGGTGAGGCCGCGGCCGGCGCCGCCGCCCCCGCCGCCGAGGGAGCCGATGGAGCCGGCGCGGGAGTTCATCAGCGGGGTGTCGCGCATGTTCTTGATGTCGGGGGTTTTCATCTCCGGCATTTCGGGCAGGGCGACCTTGGAGGGGGCTTCGGTGACGAGGCGCTGGAGGATCTGGGGCTTGCGCGTCTGCTTCTTCATCTGCTTGACGCGGATGGAGTGTTCCAGCTTGCGGGGGGGCAGGGAGGGGGATTTCTTGCCTTCGAACATCATCTTGGGCTTGGGCGCGATGATCATGATGGTCAGGGAGACCGCGGCGACGATGAAGACGACATGAACGAGCAGGGAGACGATGATGGCGTTGAGGGCGCGCTTCTTCTGCGCGGCATCTTCGCTTTTGGTTTGCGAGAAGGCGGTCCAGACGGCGAAGGGCTTCATCGGGCGGCTCCAAACTCAATATTCAATATCCAATATTCAATATTCAATTTCCAAGTGGAAATCAGGAGTTGGGCTGGAAAGAGGCCTGGCATGGTCAGGGTTTCCGTGTCTTGGCGGTTTGAATACTGGTGAACAAAATGGCGCTGAGTTCATCCGTTTCTTTCAAAAGAGAATTCAGTCGACTGGCGGAGGGAACCAGTTTGGCTTTTGCGATGATTGTGAGCCAGATCTCTGTTTCGCGGAGTTCCTTCAGTGCGATCTTTAGTTTATGAACAAAGTCGGCCGTTGATTCCGCGGCTAGGGCTTCCCCATAGTTGGGAGCGGGGGAGGTGCCGCTGCGGAGGATTTGGCCGGCGACGTGGGTGCCGGCTTTGGTCGTGGGCAATGCCTCTGAAAGCCGGATGATCCGAACCGCAAAATCGATCAACCGGTCTTTCAGATCGAATGATCCCTCCTTGAATATTGGATATTGAATATTGGATATTGAATATTCCGTTTTGCGGGTTCTGGGCATGGTCATGACTCCTCGTCGTCGCCGACCGCGAAGGTGACGTTGACGATCTTGGCGGCGGTGCAGGCGTTGAGGACGTCGACGACGCGCTGCTGCTTGACGTTGTCCTCGGGGGCGATGGTGATCATGGCGGGGACCTTGTTGGCCTCGGCGGTCTGGCGGAAGAGGGTGAGGGTCTTGACGAGCTCGGGCATGTCGGGGTCGGAGGGGGCGTCGTATTCAAGGTCGTTGAGGAAGACGTTGCCGTTTTCGGTGATCTGGATGATCTGTTCGTCGGGGATTTCGACGGCGTCGGACTGGGAGGCGGTGCCGGGGAGGGCGAAGGAGATGTCGGCTTCCTGTTTGTTGAACGTGGTGGAGACCATGAAGAAGACCAGCAGAAGGAAGACGCAGTCGATGAGGGGGGTCATGGCGACTTCGGCCTTGGGGGGGGGCTGGCGCTTGAGTTTCATCAGGACTCTCCCCCGGCGGACTTGTCCTGGAAGGTGCCGAAAATGATGTCGAAGACGCCGGCGCCGGCGCAGGCGCGGATGGCGCGCTTGACGGTGCGGAACTCGGCGTTGCGGTCCACGCGCATATAGACGCGCAGATCGGGCTCGGTTTCGCGGCGTTCGGAGATGGCCTTGACGAGGCCGGGTTCGTCCATGAGCTGGCCATAGACGATGAAGGGCATGTCCTCGGAGGTGGCGCCGCCGGCGGCGGGGGTGCCGAGGGGGACGATGTTGACGACGCCGCGGTTGCGCAGGTCTTCGGGGATGGAGGCCTTGGGGGCGATGGGCAGCTTGACCTCGGGGGTCTGGTCGACCTTGCTCATCGTGGCGGCGATCATGAAGAAGATCAGCAGCAGGAAGACGCAATCGATCATGGGGGTCATGTCGATGTTGGCTTCGGGTTCTTCTGGGGATCGGAGTTTCATAGGAGTTCAACCACAGAGGGCCACAGAGGTTCACAGAGACAAGTCATAGGACAAATCGTTTCAAGCCGTCAATCAG
>JAHDSS010000366.1 GCA_018432565.1 Kiritimatiellia bacterium | reverse complement strand
GCGCGGCCGCTGAACATCGGCGGGCTGGAGGGATTGCCGGGCTGAGAAGACCGTTTGGAGTGCGGCGACAAGCGAAGCGCGGCGCCGCTTTGGCTGTTGGGCGGGAGCCGCGCCTGCGGCTTGTCTCCCGGAAGGCGAAAGCGGGGTCGCGGCTGCGCCTTGCCCCCGCAGTCCAAAGGGGGGGCGGGGGCGTATTTGGAGTGCGGGGGCAACGAGCTTGCGAGGCGACGCCGCTTTGGCTGTTGGGCGGGAGCCGCGCCTGCGGCTTGTCTCCCGGAAGGCGAAAGCGGGGTCGCGGCTGCGCCTTGCCCCCGCAGTCCAAAAGGGGCATGATCGAGTAGTCATGAGTGCAGGGGACCAATCACGTGGCTGGCATCATGCGCCGATGCATCGTCTGGATGAGCGTGGGGCGTATATGGTGACTTGCGGCACGTTACACAAGGTGCCGATCTTGACGACTCCGGAACGGCGGGACGACTTCATGCACCTTTTGTTTGATTTGGCTCAGAAATCGGGTTGGCGTTTGCAGGCTTGGGCGGTTATGACCAACCATTACCACTGGATCGGGTTGTCGCCGGAGGCCGAAGACGGGGCGCACTCGCTGAAAACCATCAGTGCGCGGTTGCATGAAGTCTCCACCAAGCGGCTGAATCGCGAAGACGGCACACCTGGTCGGCGGATATGGTTCAACTACTGGGATTCCCATATCACATACCAAAAGTCCTATTATGCGCGTTTGAAGTATGTGCACGACAATCCGGTGCATCATGGCGTAATTGATCATGCCGCCAACTATCGCTGGTGTTCGCGGGCCTGGTTGGAACATACAGCCAATCGCGCGTTTGTGCGCCAATTGGACGGGTTCAAGACGGATTTGCTGAAGTTGCCGGACGATTACTAGGCTGTCTCTTTGGAGTGCGGCGACAAGCGAAGCGCGGCGCCGCTTTTCGGGAGCCGCGCCTGCGGCTTGTCTCCCGGAAGGTGAAAGCGGGGTCGCGGCTGCGCCTTGCCCCCGCAGTCCAAAGGGGGGCGGGGCGTATGTGGAGTGCGGGGACAACGAGTCTGCGAGGCGGCACCGCTTTGGCTGTTGAGCGGGAGCCGCGCCTGCGGCTTGTCTCCCGGAAGGCGAAAGCGGGGTCGCGGCTGCGCCTTGCCCCCGCAGTCCAAAGGGGGGGCGGGGGCGTCAGAGCGTCTTGTGCCAGACGTTCATGGATTCGATGCCGCCGCCGATGCCGGTGTTGTTGACGAGGGTGCCGCCGAAGCGGTAGGCGGCGCGGGCGAAGGCGATGTTCATGCCAAGGGAATTGGCGCGGGCGATGGTGTAGGCGGTGCGGATGCCGCGGGGGGCGATGGCGGCTTCCATGCAGTCGAGCAGATGGCGGGCGAGGCCCTTGCCGCGGCATTCGGGGGCGGTGGCGAAATCGGTCATCTCGGCGGCGCGGGCGTCGAGGTCGCACTCGGCGGAAGAGGCGGCGACGAGCAGAGGGCCGTCGAAAACGCCGAAGTAGGCGATGTGGGAGGCCATGGTTTCCTTCAGATAGGCCGGGTTGGTGATGGGGAAGGGATAGGATGGGAAGGTGGCGCGATAGAGTTCGGCGAGGGCGGGGCAGTCGGCGGGTTCGAGGGGACGGACATCGAAGAGGGCGGCGCCGGGCTTGGGGGCGAGAGGGGTTTTGGCGAGGGCGGCGTCGAGCACGGCGCGGGTCTGGTCGGCGTCGCGGTCAACGGCGCGGGCCGGATCGGCGAACCATCCGAGCAGAAGGGCGTCGGTTTCGCCGTGAAAGTAGCCGGGGATGCGGGCTTCTTCGCGGTAGCCGCGTTCAAGGAACGAAGTAGCGGCGGGTTCGGGGACCTTGGCGAAGACCTTGCCGTAGGCATGGTCGCGGACGAGGCGTTCGATGTCGTCGTGGAAGCCGGGCAGGTCCGCCGGGTCGAGTTTCATCAGATAGACCCGCCTGCTGTTGGGCCCGTGCTGGAGCGTGGACCTGCCGATCTGGAGGAGGGAGTCTGTCATGGGGCGGGGGCGGGCTGCGGATCCGCGGCTGCGGCGCGCGGCGCGGCCGGCGGCGTGCAGAGGGAGACCGAGACAAACACGACGGCGGAGAGGGCCATGCCGTAAACGACGGGGGTGAGGCCGGGGCCGAAGAAGAACGTTTCGAGCCCGGGCGGCAGATGACCCTGCAGACGGGGGAGGAGCTGGGTGAAACCGCCGCCGGCCAGCATGCCCCAGAGGGCGCCGGACGAGGTGGAGCGCCGCCAGAAGAAAGCGCCGAGGGTGGGGACGAACAGGCCGGCGACGAGGAAGCCGTAGGCATCGAAGACGCCTTCGATGACAGTGCCGAAGCGGCGGGCGTAGGCGACGGCCAACAGGCCGAGGGCGAGCGTGACGCCCTGGGACCAGCGGATCAGGCTTTTCTGGGAGGCGTTTTTGAGCAGATAGCGGTGGAGCAGGTCGCCGACGAGGTTGCCGGAGGACGCCATGAGGCAGCTGTCGGCGGTGGACATGATGGCGGAAAAGTAGGCGGCGGCGACAATGCCGGTGACGCCGAGGGGGAGGACTTCGTTGATGAGGCGCGGCAGGCCGAGTTCCTGGCCGCCGTCCACGCCGACCAGTTCTGGATACAGGGCGCGGGCGCACATGCCGAGGAAGACGCCGGTGAAGGCCATGACGGGATACTCGAAGAATCCGGCGATGTACCAGGCGCGGCGGCCTTCCTTGACGCCCTTGCAGGCGTACATGCGCTGGTACAGCGTCATGCCGACGAGCCAGATGGGGATGATGGCGACCATCCAGTTGGTGAATTCGACGGCGGTGATGTTGGTGAGCGAGAAGAATTCCGGGGGCAGGGCGGCGCGCAGGGCGCTCCAGCCGCCGACGGCGCGCAGCGCGAGGGGGATGGCGAAGAGAATCAGGCCGCCGAGCAGGACGAGCCACTGGGCGAAGTCGGTGTAGATGACGGCCTTGATGCCGCCCATGACGGTGTAGGCGATGATGATGAACGCCATGGCGTAGAGCGAAAACGTGAAGGGATCCCAGCCGAAGGGGGCCTGGCGGAAGAGGGTTTCGGAGGCAAGGGCGGCGCCGGCGCGGATCTGGCTGCCGGTGAACATGAGGTAGCCGACGGCGGAAATGAGCGCGGCGACGAGGGCAACGCGGTGGTCGAACCGGAAGCGGAGGAAATCGGGGTAGGTCAGCATGCGCTGCGAAAGATCAACGGCCTTGATGCGGGGGATGACGAAAACGGCGGTGAGCCAGGCGCCGACGAGGCCCGTGAACAGCAGCCAGGTGCCGGAGAGGCCCATCAGGAAGCCGACGCCGCCGAGGCCGATGGAAAACCCGCCGCCGACATCGGTGGCGACGATGGAAAGGCCGAGCGCGGTGGGCGGCACGGTGCGGCCGCCGACGTAGTAGTCCTCCTCGCTGGTGTTGCGGCGGTAGTGGTACCAG
>JAHDSS010000569.1 GCA_018432565.1 Kiritimatiellia bacterium | reverse complement strand
TTGGGCCAGCGGTTCATTGAAATCTGGGAGTCCCTGCCGTTCATCTATGTCCTGATCCTGCTGGGGTCGGTCTATGGGCAGAGTTTTCTGCTCCTGCTGGGGGTGTATGCGGTGTTCAACTGGATCGGCATTTCCTACTACATGCGCGGGGAATTTCTTCGGCTGCGCAAACTGCCGTTTGTGGAAGCGGCGCGGGTCATCGGCCTGCCGACCCGGAAAATCCTGTTCCGCCACATGCTGCCGAATGCACTGGTGCCGCTGGTGACCTTCTTCCCGTTTTCGCTGGTGGGGGCGATCGGGGTGATGGCGGCCCTGGACTATCTGGGGTTCGGTCTGCCGCCTCCCACCCCGAGCTGGGGAGAACTGCTGGCGCAGGCGCAGGAGTTTCCGCACGCCTGGTGGCTGGTGCTCTATCCCTCCCTGGCGTTGTTCTTCACGATGCTGGCCGGCGTGTTCGTGGGCGAAGGCCTGCGCGCCGCCTTCGATCCGCGGACCTTCGGACGCATGGAATAGGGCCAACGCGCAGCGTCAGGGGGATGGCTTGAGCATGGGCCAGGCCCCGCCGATTCGTCCGGGATGAAAAAGGATCTGGTTTGAAGCCAGATTGTCAGGCAGCTGTGCCGGGGGAACCACACAGGGGGATCCGTCAGCGTTCAACACGCAGGTTCCCAACCGGGAAGCCGGCAATGGCGCCAGAATCTCGCGGGCTTGGGCCACCGCCGATTTCCATTGACGGCTGAGTTGAGCGGCATCCGGGGCAGGGCCGTCCACATCGAGCAAATCCAGTTCCGCTTGGGACGCGTGATGACGACTGGCTTCTTCCGCAAGAAAATCGGGTGTATAGCCGGGGTCTTTGCCGGCAGCGGCCCATATCAGATAGCCTAACGGCTGCAGGCGGACATGACATTCCAGGACATCCATCCAGTCGCGGGGTTCCATGCGTCCAACAAGAGCCAGGACTTTGTTCGTGGCCAAATCAAGGGGATGCAAGGTCAGCCCCAGCAGTTCATCCTCCACCAGAGGGAAAAAGCGATAGGCACTGTCGCGGGTCCACTGGATCAGAATCCGTTCACTGTTCAGGGCCACCAGAGCCTCTACAAACGAAGGAGCTTCGCGAAGGACGGCCACGTCGTAACCGGCGGCACGCAGTGCTTCCCGGTCTGCGGTCCAGGAGGCTATCAGCGCTTCAGCGGTGTCATGAAACAAGTCAATATCCCGCGAGCGCCGGGAGGCCTGCAAGGCCTGGTTGAGGGCAACGCCTCCGGCGACGTAGCTTTCCCCTCCGGCCTTGCGGCGGGCAGCCAGAAGGCGCAGCACCTCTACTTGATATGTTGACAGCGCCATTCCTGCAATGCCTTGGCCTGTTGCCAGGCGTCCCGGGTTCCGTGCCGGATAATCGCCTGGAGCAGGACTCCCGCAGACGGATCCCGAACGGACAGACGACCGGAGTTGCGCATAAACCACAGGCTGGAAGCCGACTGCGAGCGGATCAATCCATTCAATAGCTGATCCGCCTTGGCTTCGGTCAGGGATTCCGCGGCTTGGTTCATGGCGGTACTATAGCTTTAGGCCCAAGCGATGGCAACCGGGCAGAAACGGGATCAAACAAGGGGGGCCGAATTTTGCCGGCCCGACATCCCGGCGCTCGCGGGTTTGTCTCGGTTATAATGATAACCGAGACAAACCTGGCGGACGAAAAAGAGGGGAGCCAAAGGCGCATCTGCGATTCGATGTCGCCAGCATTGGCCCTCGTAGCGCGGGGCTCCTGTCCCGCGCGGTTCCTTTCAACCGCACGCGACAGGAGCCGCGTGCCACGAAGGCAAGCCATTACGTTCTTCTGACGCCCTTCTGACGTTACGGGTGCACCGAATTGCAGATGCGTCTATTCGGGATTTACAGAGGCCGTGATGACCGTTAAAGCCATTATGGATGTTATAACAAGCATAGTATGGTTGTTATAACATCCATAATTATGGGAGGATGAGGGCAGCGGCGGGTCTTTAAGGAGAGCCCTCAAGGAGATTGCGCGATCGGGCGGTTTGGCCCATACTGGCCGGCCTTATGAAGACATCATTCACGGGATTCCGGTGCTTCCGTTGCGGGACGGAGCAGAAGGCTGATTTCAGCGGGTATGCCTGTCCGGCATGCGGCGGGAATCTGGAGGTGCGCTATGCCTGGCCGGCCGGCCGGCCCGCGGGGTGGTGGGTGGACGATTCGCGCCGGGACATCTTCCGCTATCGCGCCCTGCTGCCGGTATCGGACCTGGCGCTGGCGTCGCCCCTGCGGGTGGGCATGACGCCTCTCTACGAAGCCCCCCGTCTCGGGGCGGCGGCCGGCCTGAACCGGTTGTTTCTGAAAGACGACGGGCAGAATCCGAGCGCCTCGTTCAAGGACCGGGCGGGGGCGGTGGCCCTGGTGCGGGCGCGGGAAACCGGCGCAGCGGTGCTGTGCGGGGCCAGCACCGGCAATGCCGGCAGCTCCATGGCCTGTCTGGCGGCCAGCGTGGGCATGCCCTGCGTGATTTTCGTTCCGGAAAAGGCGCCTGCCGCCAAGATTGCCCAGCTCCTGATCTTCGGAGCCACGGTGCTGGCGGTCAAAGGCTCCTATGATGACGCCTTCGACCTGTGCATGGCGGTCTGCGAGAAGCGCGGCTGGTTCAACCGCAACACGGGCCACAATCCGTTCACCCGCGAAGGGAAAAAGACGGCGGCCTTTGAAATTTACGAGCAGTTGGGACACATCCCCGACTGGGTGGCGGTGCCCACGGGCGACGGCAACATCATCGCCGGCGTCTGGAAGGGATTCTGCGACCTGAAGGAGGCCGGCATTGTGGACCGGACGCCGAAGATGCTTTGCGCCCAGTCCGAGGAAAGCGCGGCCATCAGCCAAGCGGTCTGGAAGCTGCAAAAGACCGGTCGCTCCCCGTCGGATTGGAAACACGTGGCGATTGCGCCGGTTTCGGCCACCACCCTGGCCGATTCGATATCGGTGGATATTCCCCGCGACGGGCTGGCGGCGGTGCGCGCCGTGGTGGAATCCGGCGGCGCCGCCGTGACGGTGCCGGATGCCGACATTCTGGGCGCCATTCCCGAGATGGCGCGCGGCGCGGGGGTGTTTGCGGAGCCGGCGGCGGCCTGCGCCTGGGCGGGGCTGACAAAAGCCGCCCGGGAGGGGATGGTGAAGCCCGACAAGACGGTGGTTTGCCTGTGCACGGGCAACGGCCTCAAGGATGTGGCCAGCGCGCGACGGGCGGCCGGCGAACCCGTTGCGGTGGATGCCAATGTGGATGCCGCCCTGGCGGCAACCGAGGGGCTCGGGGGGTAGGAGGGGGGCGGGGGGAGAACATTGCGGGATTGTCTGATTGCGTGATTGAGGGGGGGGCGGGCAGGAATATCCAATGTCCAGCAAGGAATGTCCAATCATCCAGCCAAGCAGGAAAACAGGGGGCGCATCTGCAATTGGGTGTCGCCAGAATAGATCCTCGTAGCGCGGGGCTCCCGTCCCGCGCGGATCCAACCAACCGCACGCGACAGGAGCCGCGTGCCACGAAGGCAAGCCATTACGTTCTTCTGACGCTGAGGGTATCGCCCGCCGCCCTGTCCCACAGGCGGGGAATTGCTCAAGGGGAATTGCTCAAGGGGGGGGCATAGACATGGACCTGTTGAAATGGTAAGATCCGAGCATGAAAAACTACCAGGATATTCTTACGGTCGAACCTGGAAAGCGCGGAGGAAAACCCTGCATTCGCGGCATGCGAATCACGGTCTACGATGTTCTGGAGTATTTGGCTTCCGGCATGACCAGTGAAAAGATCTTGGAAGCATTTCCCTATTTGACCACCGAGGACATCCTGGCCTGCTTGCAATATGCAGCCGATCGGGAACACCAGCAAATGGTTGTCCATGCGTGAAATTGCTGTTTGATCAGAATCTGCCTCCCGGGCTTGTAGATGCCTTGTCTGACCTGTATCCCGGGTCTATCCATGTGCAAAAGCTAGGGCTTGATCGAGCGAGCGATGCCCGCCTTTGGGCGTTTGCCCGCGAGCATGGCTTTGCCATTGTCACAAAAGATGCGGATTTCAGTGATTGGAGTGCTTGGCAGGGCTTTCCGCCCAAGGTCGTCTGGCTGCGCCTTGGAAATTGTTCCACAGTGGAAATCGAATCCGCTCTGCGCAAGCATCAACCGGAAATGATGGAGTTGGAGCAGGATTCCCGGTTGGGGGTTTTGGCTGTATTCAAGTCTCGCGTGGAGAACTGATGCCTTGGATATCACCTAGGGGCAAGAAGCGGGGAGGGGGAGAGAACATTGCGGGATTGTCTGATTGCGTGATTGAGGGGGGGGGCGGGCAGGAATATCCAATGTCCAGCAAGGAATGTCCAATCATCCAGCCAAGCAGGAAAACAGGGGGCGCATCTGCAATTGGGTGTCGCCGGAATAGATCCTCGTAGCGCGGGGCTCCCGTCCCGCGCGGATCCAACCAACCGCACGCGACAGGAGCCGCGTGCCACGAAGACAAGCCGTTACGTCCTTATGACGCCGAGGGTGTCGTCCGCCGCCCGTCCCCGCGACCGCCGCCCCCCGCCGTCTTGTCCCAGATTTCGTTCGACTTCCAGGGGGGTGGAGGGTAGATTAACATCATTGAGGCGTGTGTCTCGCCATGACCAGGCAAGTGGACGGACCGATATGAATGCAAGATGCCGGAATTCCAGGGGGTTCACGCTGATCGAGTTGCTGGTGGT
>JAHDSS010000002.1 GCA_018432565.1 Kiritimatiellia bacterium | reverse complement strand
CCGTGGAGGCGCCGGCCGGGGTTCCCGGGGAGGAGCCGGCGTGAGGCGGCGCGTCCAGTCGTGGTGGCGGGTCTGGCTGGCCCAGGATGTCCTGGCCCTTCTGATGGCGGCCGGCCTGCTGGTCACCGGCCTCTTTTTCATCTACAGCGCTTCGTGGCGGGGCGAAGAAACCGGCATTGTCGGCGCGTGGTTCCCCCGCCAGATCTGGTGGGCGGGCATCGGCACGGCGGCGGCCCTGGCGCTGACGGCCGTGGATTACCGGTTCTGGATCCGCCAGGCGTGGTGGCTGTACCTGGCGGCGGCGGCGCTGCTCGTGGCGGTGCTGTTCGCGGGGACCAGAGTCTATGGCGCCGCCCGCTGGCTGAACATCTTCGGCGTGCTGGTGCAGCCGTCGGAATTCGCGAAGCTGGCGCTGGTGATCGTGCTGGCCCGGGTGCTGGGCGGCGGCGCGATCCAGCCGCGCTCTCTCGCCCTGATCGTCGCGGCCCTGGTGATCGCCGCCGTGCCGTTCGCCCTGATCGCCGCGGAGCCGGACCTGGGCACCGCGGCGGTGCTGGCGCCGACGGTCGCCGCCATGCTGGTCGCCGCCGGCGCGCCGTTCCGCTGGCTGGCCGCGCTGGGCCTGCTGGGCGCGGGCGGCATCGCCGCCGCCCTGTCGCCGCTCGGCCGCTTTCTCCTCGACGACTATCAGCGCGAACGCATCCTGACCTTCCTCGATCCCTCCCGGGATCCGCTGGGCTCCGGCTGGAACGCCATCCAGTCGGCCATCGCCGTCGGATCCGGCGGCCTCACCGGCAAAGGATTTTTAAACGGGACGCAAAACGTGCTGGGCTTCCTGCCCCGCACGGTTGCGCCCAGTGACTTCATCTTCCCGGTCATCGCCGAGGAGAAGGGGTTTGTTGGCGCAAGCCTGCTGCTGCTGGCTTTCGCCGTCCTGATCACGTGCTATATCCGCACGGCCTGGACGGCGAAGGATCCCGCCGGCAGCCTGCTTGCAACGGGCATTGCCGGCCTGTTCTTCAGCCATGTGTTCATCAACATCGGAATGACCATCGGCCTGCTGCCGATCACGGGGCTCCCGCTCCCGCTCGTCAGCAGCGGCGGTTCGTTCATGGTGAGCACCCTGGCGGGGTTCGGACTGGTTCAAAGCGTACATGTGCGCCGGTTCCGGCGCGAGGTGTCAAATGTTTGAATGGTTGAAAAAAATGGGCATAAGCAAAAAAATGAAGCATGAAATCATCGTCAATGCGGAGAGCCTGGAGACCCGCGTGGCGATCATGGCCGACGGCCATCTGGAGGAGTTCTTCATCGAGCGTCCGACGGAAGAGCGCATCGTGGGCAGCATCTACAAGGGCCGGATCCAGAACATGGAAGACGGGTTGCAGGCGGCGTTCGTGGACATCGGGATGAAGAAGAACGCCTTCATCCACTACTGGGACATGATTCCGGAGGACGCGGCGCGGCTGGAGGCCGAGGAAGGCGTGGCGGCCAACCGCCCGCGCAAGAAAAAGAGCCAGCCCGGCGAGATGGCCAAGCAGTTTCCCCCCGGCAGCGAGATCATCGTGCAGGTGACCAAGGGGCCTATCGGCACCAAGGGGCCGCGGGTGACGGCCAACCTGAGCATTCCCGGCCGCTACCTGGTGATGATGCCGGGCAGCAAGCTCAAGGGCGTCTCGCGCAAGATCGAAAACGACCAGGAGCGCATCCGCCTCAAGAAGGCGCTCGGCCGCCTGCCGATTCCCTCCGGCATCGGCCTGATCATCCGCACCTCCGGCGAAGGCGTGCGCGCCACCAGCTTCGCCCGCGACCTGCGGGGCCTGCTGGACACCTGGCAGAAGATCGAGGACGGCATCAAGAACACGCCCGCGCCCTGCTGCCTCTACCACGAGCCCGACCTCGTCGAGCGCGTCGTTCGCGACTCCCTCACCGAGGAGGTCGGCCGTATCGTCATTGATTCGCGCGAAACCTTCGAGCGCATCCGCGACATGACCAGCCGGATCTCCCGGCGCGTCAAGAGCCGCGTCAAGCTCTACGACGGCGCCGCGCCGGTCTTCGAGCATTTCGATGTCGAGCGGCAGCTGGAAAACGCCTTCCGCCGCAAGATCTGGCTGAAGTCCGGCGGGTACCTGGTTTTCGACGAAACCGAAGCGCTGGTGGCGATCGACGTGAACACCGGGCGCCACAAGGGCGGCAAGACGCAGGAGGAAAGCATCCTGCAGGTCAACACCGAAGCCGCCGCCGAGGTGGCCCGCCAGCTGCGCCTGCGCAACATCGGCGGGCTGGTGGTGATCGACTTCATCGACATGAAATCGCGCAAGAACCAGAACGCCATCTACCGGGCGCTGAAGGACGGCCTGCAGACCGACAAGGCCCGCACGAACGTGCTGCCGGTGTCCGCGCTGGGCCTGGTCGAAATGACCCGCCAGCGGATGGAGGAAAGCCTGCGCGCAGCCAACTTCGCGGACTGTCCCTACTGCCACGGGCGCGGGAAAGTCCTCTCCACCCTCAGCATGAGCGTGCGCATTCAGCGCCGCATCCTCGAGGTCATCAAGAAAAACCAGCACCGCGGCGAACTGCCTCTGCGCATCGCCGTCAATCCCATGATCATGGACCGCCTGCGCAAGGAAGACGAACAGGTGCTGATCGACCTCGAGAAAAAGTGCGGCACCCATCTGACCTTCGTGAGCGATGTCAATCTGCACGTCGAGGACTTCCGCATCACCCACGGCCAGACCGGCGAACTGCTATACGAAGACCACGAACAGTAGGGGCGGGGGGCAGCGGTTCAACGGTTCAAGAGTTCAGCGGCTCAGTAGTTCAAGGGCCGCCGATCCGGTATTCCACCCGTGAACGGCGGACCCCATGAACCCTGAACCCTTCTCTTCTAACAGATCCGAGGCAGCTGTTCTCCCGACGGCGGCATGAGGCGGCGGACGGTGCCCAGGGCGGTCCGGGCGGTCACGCCGCCGCCGGCGCCGCTGGCTTTTCCGATCACGACCGCCTGCGCCGAGACGGGATGCCGGTGCAGGATTTCCAGTGCGGCGGGAACGTCGTCCGGGGCGAAGAAGAGGGCCGCGCAGCCTTCGTTGGCGACGAAGAGCGGATCGAAGCCCAGCAGTTCGCAGGCGCCGCGGACCGGTTTTTCGACCGGAATGGCGG
>JAHDSS010000395.1 GCA_018432565.1 Kiritimatiellia bacterium | reverse complement strand
TCCCACCGGAAACCCCGCCGGCACCCGCTTCACCTGCATGACACGCGCCTTCCAGCTCAACACGGGCTGCGTGGTGAACCGCTGCGCGGCATCCCCCGCTCCGTACCCGTACAGCGCAAGGCCCACCCGGACCGCGTCCTGATCGCAGTCCGGCAGCAGCAGCGCCGCCCGGCTGCTGGACATGTGGCGGAACAGCCGCCGGCCCGCCGCCGCCTCGAGGACCGGCACCGCCTGGGCGAATCGTTCCGCCTGATGGCGCGCCGCCGCCGGCTTCCTGTCCGGCTCCACCATCGAAAAATGCGTGCAGACCCCCTTCACCTCCAGCCCCGGCAAGCCGCACACGCCGGCCGCCGCCTCCGTCTCCGCCGGGCAGACGAATCCCAGCCGCCCCATGCCCGTGTCCAGCTTGAGATGCACCCCCAGCCGGCCCCCGGACGCCATCGCGGCGTCCGACAACGCCCGCGCCTGCTCCGTGGACACCACGACGGGCGTGATCCGGTTCTTCCGCAGGGCCGGGACATCCGCCGCCTGCACCACCCCCAGCACCAGAATCAGGTCCGCCTCCGGGGCCGCCGCGCGCACCGCCTCCGCCTCCGCCGCATAGGCCACCGCAAAATGCCGCACCCCGAACCGCGACAGCGCGCCCGCCATCGCCCCCAGCCCGTGGCCGTAGGCATCGGCTTTGACCACCGCCATCAGCTTTGCGCCGCCCAGCGAGTCCCGGATGGCCGCCACGTTCCCGCGCAGCCGCCCCAGGTCCACGTCAACCCATGATCCGTCGCAATACATACTGCGCCCTTTACCACTTCCCCACCCCCCCGCGCCACCCTTTTCCCCTCCCGGCTCTCCCGTGTCCCCTTTTTCAGGCCTGGATTTGACAGGCCGCGCCAACTGCCGCACCGGGGAATATGCCCGTCCCCGGTTTTCTCTGGCCATGCCCCCGTCCCCAGCCCATAATGGATCTGTTTCAACCTGGGAGATGGCGCCATGAAACGTTTGTTTGCCTTGTGGATCGGATTGCTTCTTCTGGGGCATGCCGCGGCCGCCGAATCCCCCGACCTGTCCCGTCCCCGCCTCTGGACCGCCGCCTCCGGCAAGCAATTGATGGCGGTCTTCGCGGAACTGTCCGGGGACCAGGTCATCCTGAAAAACCGGGCCGGCGAGCCCATCCGCATTCCCCGGGACCGGCTTTCCGCCGCCGATCAGGCGCTGCTGGACGAGGCGTTCGGGCCGTTGCCCGGCGAACCGCCGGCGTCGAACGAGTTCGCCGAGCCTCCGCCTGACACGGCCGTCGCCGCCGCCGGATCGTCCGCCCCACCCCAGGGACCGATTACCGTCGCCGGCACGGAAATCCCTCTCGGCCAGAAAACGACGTTTCGCGCACCGTTGGACGAGGAATCCATCAAGGCCCTGAAAAAATCCAAGAACGAAGCCGTCGAAGCCGCGGTCGGCCTCTGGCTGCCGCCGGATTTCGACCCGAAAAAGGAATGGCGCATCCTGCTCGTTTCCGCCACCGCCAACGCGTCCTCCATTGACCACATGTACTTCTATCTGGAACCCGCGCGCGAGGCCGGCGGCTGGATCGTCATCGCGGGCGACGGGCCGTCCTCCCCGACCTCCGGCGACACCACCGAATGGCGCTGGGCCATGGCCAAGGCCGGGCTCCTGGCCCTCGACGCCGCCTTCCCCGGCGCCCGGCAGTGGCCGGTCGCCACCGGGGGATTCTCCGGCGGCGCCAAGCGCTCCGGCCTGCTCGGCGCCCTTCTCTGCCGCGACAAATGGAACCTGATCGGCATGTACATGGGCGGCTGCAACGAGGACATGGCCAGCAAAGGCCTCGTGAACTACCGGCCCGGCCGCGCCGAATTCCGCAAGGTGCCGGTCTTCCTCAGCGCCGGCAAGCGCGACGAAACCGCCCCGGTGCAGTCAGCGGACAAGGTTCGCCTTTCTCTGGAAGCCACCGGATTCCGCGACGTGCGGCTGGAAACCTATGACGGCGCCCATGACCCCTGCCTTCCCCATACGACCGATGCCCTGAAGTGGTTCGCGGAACTGGCCGCCAAAAACACCGCCTCCGGCGGGCCCGGCCGCCGCCTGCGCTAGCGCATATTCATGTATTCT
>JAHDSS010000233.1 GCA_018432565.1 Kiritimatiellia bacterium | reverse complement strand
GAAATCTGCCGCGACACATTCAGGCCGATGGTTTCCACCATCTGCGGCAGCAGGGCGTCGCGCATCACCGTATGGTCCGCCGTCAGCGGATTGGCCAGCCGGACGCGGCGCGCGGCGCTGTCCTTGTCAAACAGATCCAGCAGACCCTCCGCCAAAAAGCTGTAGTGCATGACCTGCTGCAGACCCAGGCCCGCCAGGATTTCACGAAGCCGGGCCTGCGCCTGCGCCGGCGAGTCGTCGGCCTCCGGCACGATGGTCGCCATGGGCCGGACCGGCGGCAGTTCCTTCAGGTGCAGCCGCGCGTATTCCTCGATCAGATCCGCCTCGCGCGTCAGGTCCTCGCGGAACGTCGGCACCTCGACCTCGATCGCGTCCGCCGAAGCCGCGAGCACCTTCAGGCCCAGCGCTTCAAACGACTGTGCGATGGACTCCGGCGCCGCGGACAGTCCCAGCAGGGCTTCCAGACGCGACGGGCGGCATGTCACGCGCCAGGGCGTTTTCGGCTCCGGCCAGACATCCACCACGCCTTTGAGCACGGTCGCCCCGGCCAGGTCGGCCATCAGCTGCGCCGCGCGCCGGCTGGCCCAGTCCGCCAGCTCCGCATCCACCCCGCGCATGAAGCGGTACGACGCATCCGACAGCATGCCCAGCTTCTTGCCGGTGGCCCGGACGGCGCCCGGACGGAACGTGGCGCTCTCCAGCAGCACATCCGTCGTGGTGTCGTTGATCCCGCTGTGTTCCCCGCCCATGACGCCCGCCACGGCCATCGGCTTCACGGCGTCGGCAATCACGAGCATCTGCGGTTCCAGCTCACGCTCCACGCCGTCGAGCGTCAGGATCTTCTCCCCCGGCTTCGGATGGCGCACCACGATGCGGCCTTCCTCCAGCAGCTTCTGGTCGAAGGCGTGCAGAGGCTGACCGCACTCCAGCATCACATAGTTCGTAATGTCCACGATGTTGTTGATCGCGCGGACGCCGGCCGCTTCCAGCCGGCGTTTCATCCAGTCGGGGCTCGGGCCGACTTTCACGTTCTGCAGGATCCGCGCGGTATAGCGCGGGCAGTCCGCGGCATCCTCCACGATCACGCTGGTGGCCTTTTCGACCGGCACGTCCGATTCGGCGAACGCGACCTCGGGCCGTTTCAGCGCCGTGCCGTAGAGCACGGCCACTTCGCGCGCCACCCCCAGCAGGCTCAGGCAATCCGGACGGTTCGGGGTGATTTCCACCTCGATGACCGTCTCGGGCGGCCCCATGACCTCCGCCAGCGGCGTGCCCGGCGCCCATTTGGCATCCAG
>JAHDSS010000274.1 GCA_018432565.1 Kiritimatiellia bacterium | reverse complement strand
GCCATCCAGTGCCGCGCAGATCGGCTGCTCACGTTCAATGGTAAAGATTTCAAACGGATTTGGCCCGATGGCAGCGATCGCATCATCGCTCCCTAAGACGAAAGAAGATATCCCATGCTGAATGAAAAAAAAATCGTGGTGGTGATGCCGGCCTACAATGCGGCGAAGACGCTCCGGAAAACCTATGACGAGGTCATGGCCCAGGGGGTCGTGGACCGCGTGATCGTGGTGGACGACGCCAGCCGGGACGAGACGGCGGCGATGGCCCGGGAACTGCCGGATGTGCGGGTGCACGTGCACGAGAAGAATCTCGGGTACGGAGGCAACCAGAAGACCTGCTACCGGCTGGCGCTGGAGGAGGGGGCCGACGTGGTGATCATGGTGCACCCGGATTACCAGTACACGCCCCGGCTGATTCCCGCCATGGCCAGCCTGATCGCCGGGGGCCTCTACGAGTGCGTGCTGGGTTCGCGCATTCTCGGCGGCGGCTCGCTGAAGGGCGGCATGCCCGGATGGAAGTACGTCGCCAACCGCGCGCTGACGTTTACGGAGAACCTGCTGCTGGGCGCTAAATTGTCCGAGTACCACACCGGCTACCGCGCCTTTTCCCGCGGCTTGCTTGAACGCCTTCCGCTGGAGAACAACTCCGACGACTTCGTCTTCGACAACGAGATGCTGGCCCAGATCCTCTGGTCCGGCGCGTTCATCGCCGAAGTCAGCTGTCCCACGCTGTATTTTCCCGAGGCCTCGTCGATCAACTTCCGCCGCAGCGTCCGCTACGGCTTCGGTTGTCTTCGCGTGGGCCTGACCTACCGGCTGGCCAAGATGGGCTTGCGGTTCGGCACGCCCTTTGCATGAGGGTTGATACTTGCATCCGGCTCATACGTGGAGCACGATGACTAAGTCATGAGCAGGGAAGAGGCCATTTTGGAGGCCATCCGGAAGGGGCTGGAGAGTTTTTCGGAGTCGTTGGCGGGCCATACGGTGGTCCTGTTTGGATCGCGGGCTCAGCGCACCCATGGCGAGAGGTCCGACTTCGATCTAGGCGTATATGGCCAGCAGCCGTTGCCCTTGAAAGCCTTTCATGCCATAGGGGATTTTCTGGAAAACGTGCCGACACTTCATCGCATTGATTGGGTGGATTTGAACCGGGTCACTCCGGCCTTTCGGGAGTCGGCCTTGAGCAAGGCGGAGGTTCTTTATGGATAGCCAAACTCTTTTGCGCGATTATGCCAAGGCGCTCGATCAACTCTCCGAAGCACTGAAAGGACCGGCGGCCAGCGATGTGTACAAGGCCGGATGTATTCAGTACTTCGAGTTTACGTTTGAATTGGCATGGAAAACCGTCAAGCGCATGGCACAGGATGCGGGTTTGGCGGATTGCCAGTCGCCCAAGGCCGCGCTTAAAGCCGCTTTTGCAAACGGCTGGCTGGATAATGAAGAGCTGTGGCTGGATATGTTGTCGTCCCGCAACACGATGGCGCACACCTACCAGGCGGCGGATGCGATGGAAATCTTCGGACGACTGCCTGCCTACGCGGAAGCTTTGCGCTCCTTGCTCGTGAATCTGCATGCTGTTGATGAGAAGTAGGCGCTTGGCTCGGGATGTTCATCGCCGAAGTCAGTTGTCCCACGCTGTATTTTCCGGAAGCCTCCTCCATCAACTTCCGCCGCAGCGTCCGCTACGGCTTCGGCTGCCTCCGCGTGGGCCTGACCTACCGCCTGGCGAAGATGGGCCTGCACGCCAGCCCTTTGCTGGCCCATCCCCCCGCTTCAGTTGTCCCGTCCGGCGAGAAGAGGTAAGGCCTATTTGCGGAAACCGACCCGGCCATGCCGGGACCCATCTGTCCACCGGTCATTTTGCTACAATTCACGGGCTGACCCCTTGCCCAAGCAGAATAAGAGGCCCGCACCAAAGAATACATACCAGTGTCGAAGGACAGCGCGGGCCACGAGGGTGCCGGGGCCGATCTCTTTGGGCATGGCGAAGGCCAGCCAATGGCGGGAGCTGGCGTCCTTCGCCACGATCCGGAACGGTTCACGGGGAGAGCGGATATGAACCAGCTCCCACTGGTTGCCGGGGTTATGGCGGGGGACCAGGTCGGCAAGCAGGCGGCCATCGAGCGATTCGATGCGCAAAACCATGCCCTCCTCGCGGGGCTGGCCGGCCACGGCGATTTCCAGGAAGCCGCCTTTGCGGGGCGGATCGAAATCCAGCGCGAGTTCGCCGGTGAGGGCCGGCCCTCCGGGGCCGTAGCTGCCCCAAATGCGTTCGAACGGCCTCGGCGGCACGT
>JAHDSS010000361.1 GCA_018432565.1 Kiritimatiellia bacterium | reverse complement strand
GCAAAACGTGAAATTCTCGGAGTTGACGGCGGCGGACCGCCGGCTGGTGGAGCAGGCCATGGCGGTGCGCGAAAAAGCCTATGCCCCGTTTTCGAAGTACAAGTGCGGCGCGGCGGTGCGCGACATCCGCAACCGGATCCATGTAGGCTGCAACGTGGAAACCCTGGACATGACCCTGACCACCCACGCGGAGATGGACGCCATCAACGGCATGATCAAGTCCGGCGTGTTCCAGCTGAAGGCGCTGGCAGTCGCCGTGCTGTCCGTGAACGGCTACGCCTTTCCCTGCGGCCTGTGCCGGCAGAAGATCCGTGAATTCGCGATCGGCGACGAAGCCCGGATCATCGCGGTGGGGGTCAATGCCCGGGGACGCATCGCAAAACTGGCGCTGACCACGATCGGCGAGCTGTATCCGCATTCGTTCACGTCCGACTGCCTGCCCTGACCCCCGTGCCCGCCGCCCGCGCTTTTGTGTTCGATCTCGACGGGGTCGTGGTGGATTCCAACGGCCTGCACGTGGATTCGTGGCGGGAGGTGGCGCGCCGTCACGGCCATCCGCTGGCCGACCCGGAGCATATCGGCAAATGCGGACTGCGCACCCTGGCGGTCATCCGCGACCTGCTGCGCTGGCCGGTATCCGACGCCGAAGCCCGGCGCATCGGTCTCGAAAAAGAGGAAATCTACCGCGAGTGGATCCGGGAAGGCGGCATCCGCGCGATTTCCGGAGCCGTCGAATTCATCCGGCGGTCCCGGGAACTGGGCCTCCTCTGCGCGATTGGATCGTCGGCGCCGCGGGCCAACGTGACTCTGTGCCTGCAGACGCTGGGGCTGGAGCAGGAATTCCACGCCACGGTATCGGGCGAAGACGTCACGCGCGGCAAGCCCGCGCCGGACATCTTTCTGGCGGCGGCCGCGGCCCTGAAGATGCCGCCGGCGGAATGCGTGGTGTTCGAAGACGCGCCGGCGGGGATCGCCGCGGCACACGCGGCCGGCATGAGGGTCGTGGCGCTGGCCACCAGCCATCCGCCCGGAGAACTGGTTGGGGCCGACCGGCTGGCGACGGATTTCACCGGGCTCGATCCGCTGGGCATCCGGAACGGGGAGGCTTAGGGCATTTTAAGATTTGTTGTAGCCGCGCCCGTTGGGCGCGGAGCTGTTAATTCAATGGCCG
>JAHDSS010000339.1 GCA_018432565.1 Kiritimatiellia bacterium | reverse complement strand
TGGCCGCCCGTCACCGTCAGTGCGCCCGCATCGTCGCCGGGCGCGTTGGTGATGGAGAGTGTCCGCTCCTCTGCGGCTTCGAGACCCGCGCGGTTCCTGCCGGAAGCGAGTTCGTTGGTTCCCGCGAGGAGGAGCGAGACGTTGGCGTCCTGCCCCAGTGCGAAGGCGCACTGGCCGTCACCCGTCGCCCGCAGCGTCAGGTTCGAGAGCGTGACGGTGTTCGTCACGCCTTCCGGGACGACGACGCACACGCCGCCGATCGTGTTGACGCCCGAGAGCAGGAAAGGACCTGCGCCCGAGAGCGTGAGTGTGCGGGCAGTCCCATCATACACCCATCCGGAGCCGGGAGGCCCCGCGAAGGCGACGTCCACACCGTTGACCGTCACGCCCGTCGGCCCGACACCGTCCTGGATCGTCACCGTGCATTCGCGTCCGTTCGCCGTGAAGGCGTAGGTGCCGTCCGGGAGCCAGAGGTAGATGATGCCGTCATTGTCGGCATAGATGCCGTCCGTCACATAGTAGGTCGGCAGCGTGCCGCGATTCGTGAACTCGACCCGTGCGCCGGGAGCGAAGCCCGACACCACCGCGCAAAAGACTTGTTCCGTGTTGTTCGAAGGCTGGAGGGAGACGTCCCCTGCTGCAAGACAGATCGAGCCGCCGGTGAAGGTGTTCGCGCCGGCGTTCGCGCTGTTGCGCCCCGGTCCGATGTCAGCGCCGCCGGTGCCGCCCTGTGCGAAGACCGTGCCGCCGTGGATGGTTACCGCGCCGCCGGCGCCCTTGTTGCCGCCGCCGATGCCCGCGCCGTAGTTGTCGCTCGTGGCCGTGACCGAACCGCCGTTGATGGTCACCGTGCCGCCGGCACCGTTGTCGCCGCCGCCGATGCCCGCGCTGTGGCTGTCGCCTATGGCCGTGACCGAACCGCCGTTGATGGTCACCGTGCCGCCGTTGCCATAGTCCCCGCCGCCGATGCCCGTGCCATACTGACCGCCCGTGGCCGTGACCGTGCCGCCGTGGATGGTCACCGTGCCGCCGTCGCCGCCGTCGCCGCCGCCGATGCCCGCGGCGCCGTCGCCGCCGGTTGCCGCGACCGTGCCGCCGGAAATTGTGAGTGTGCCGCCGTTGCCGTCGTAGTCGCCGCCGATGCCAGCGCCGCCGTCGCCGCCCGTCACCGTCAGCGAGCCGGCATCGTCCCCGGGCGCGTTGGTGATGGAGAGCGTCCGCCCTGCCGCGACTTCGATGCCCGCGCGGTTGCTGCCCGACGCGAGCGTGTTCGCCCCCGCGAGGAGGAGCGACACATTGGCGTTCTGCCCCAGTGCGAAGGCGCACTGGTCGTCAGCGGGCACCCGGATCGTCAGGTTCGAGAGCGTAACCGTGTTGGCGATGTTGTCCGGGACGGCAAAGGAGACGCCGCCCATCTCGTTGACGCCCGAAAGCGTGAAGGGCCCCGCGCCGAAGAGCCAGACCGTGCGTGTCGCCGCATCGAAGCTCCATCCGGCGGTGGCGGAATCCGCCGGGCCGAAGGCGGCCTCTTCGCCATTGACCGTCACGCCGGTAGCCCCGACGCCGCCCTGAATCGTCACCGTGCATTCGCGTCCGTTCGCCGTGAAAGTGTAGGTGCCGTCCGGGAGCCAGAGGTGGATGGCACCACCTTCATCGGCATAAATGTCGTCCGTCCCATAGTAGAGCGGCAGATTGCCGCGATTCGTGAATGCGACCGGCGCGCCGGGATCGAAGCCCGGCACCATGGCGCACCCCACCTGAGCCGTGTTGTTCGAAGGCTGGAGGGAAACGTCCCCTGCGGTAAGCCGGATCGAGCCGCCGGTGAAGGTGTTCGGGCCGGCGTCAGTGCCGTCCACACCCTTTCCAATGTCCTGACCGCCCTGGTTGCCCTGCGCGAAGACCGTGCCGCCGGAGATGTTCACCGTGCCGCCGTCGCCGTTGTAGCCGCCGCCGATGCCCGCACCGTATTCGCCCTGAGCGAAAACGATGCCGCCGGAAATCGCGACCGCGGCGCCTGTGCCGTTGTCGCCGCCGCCGATGCCCGCGCCGCCCCAGGTGCCGGTTGCGGTGACGGTGCCGCCGGAAATCGCGACCGTGCCGCCGTGGCCTTCGTTACCGCCGCCGATGCCAGCGGCGCAGTCGCCGCCCGTCGCCGTCAGCGCGCCCGCGTCGTCTCCGGGGACGTTGGTGATGGAGAGCGATGCGCCTGCCGGGACTTCGAGCCCCGCCCGACCGTAGCCGGAGTCAAGCGTGTTCTCTCCAGCCAGAAAAAGCGAGACTTTGGCATTGTTACCCAGCGCAAAGGCACCTGCGCCATCGCTCATCGCTTTGAGCGTCAGGTTAGAGAGCGTCACATCGCACGTCACGCCCGTCTGGACGACGACGCGCACCTTGCCCGCCGTGTTGTTGCCCGAAAGCGTGAAGGGCCCCACCCCTGAAAGCGTCAGCGTAGGCGGGGTATAGGTCCAGCCCGCGCCGCTCGAACCGGCGGCATCATTGAGGGCGGTGCCGTTGATCGTCACCCCGGTCAGGGCGGCGCTGGCGGTTACTGTGAACAAGCCCGCGAAAGCGAGCGCTAGGATGGTCTTTGTTTTCATATTGATAAGAAATCGCTTTTCAGGGGCACGGGCACCCGCCCGCCTGCCTGTGCGTGTCCGCACGCAGACAGGCTAGAACCGGTCTGAATGAGCGCTTTCATGGTGGAAATGTAGTAGGATCGGGCTGGTGAGGTCAAGTGCGACCGCAAACGCGATTCGAGCGCCCGTCAAACCACGGGCAAAAAGTCCGGGT
>JAHDSS010000584.1 GCA_018432565.1 Kiritimatiellia bacterium | reverse complement strand
GCGCGAGTGGCGGGAGGAGCTTGGGGTGCCTTGCCGGGCGGGTCGCTTTCTCGGCGTGGTCGAACAGATCTATGATGCCCGGAATGGCCGGACCAGCGAAATATCGCTGATATTCGAAGTCAGTTGCCCGGGTCTTTCTCCGGCCGCAAACCCGGCCTCGGCCGAGGCGCATCTGGCCTTTGAATGGGTTCCGTTGAAGGCACTGGACCGGTCGGGGCTGCTGCCGGAAATCCTTGCGGAATGCCTGCCGGGTTGGTGCGCCAGGCCTGCGGCCGCGGCGCGCCGCTGGCGGGGATTCCAGGACTGAGTCCGGGGGGGGTTATTCCTCCGGCACCGGCCAGAGGAACGCACCGGTTTGGCGGAAGTGAAGCAGGGTGCGGATGGACTGCTCGGATTTGCGTTCGACGGCTTCGGCGGTGTTGAAGGCGTTGTGGGGGGTCAGCAGGACATTGGCATGTTGCCGCAGGCGAAGCAGGGCCTGGTTATCCGGGGTGAGCGCATCGGACTGCCCGGCGCGCAAGGCGGCGGCCAGACTGGTTTCCTCGTTATAGACATCCAGCGCGACGCCGGAGAGCCACCCCTGATCCAGGGCGGTTTCGAGCGCGGCGGCGGGGGTGAACTCGCCGCGGGCGATATTGACCAGAAGGGGTTTCCGTCGGGCCTGGGCCAGGCGTTCGGCGCTGAAGTAGCCCCGGTTGTGCGGCGTCAGATTCATGGCGCAGACGAGGATGTCGGCCTGTTCCAGCGCCTCTTCGGGGGACACATAGGTGACCTCGGCATGGCGGCGGACAGGGTCCACGCCGATGGCGTTCAGGCCGAGGGCGGTGGCGATGCGCCAGATTTCATGACCGATGTGGCCCACGCCCCAGATGGCGAGGGTTTGTCCGGCGTTTTCCCGTCCGGTCAGATGGTCGCGGTGAAACCGTTCGAACTGGCTGAGCTGGCGGGGCAGGCGTCGCAGGAGGGCGGTCCAGAGCAGCAGGGCCTGCTCGGCGACGGCCCGTGCGCAGTACAGCGGCAGATAGCCCAGAGGCGG
>JAHDSS010000134.1 GCA_018432565.1 Kiritimatiellia bacterium | reverse complement strand
TTCGGCGTGCTGCTGAACGCCGACACGCAGGCGCATTCCGTCGCGGTGGAGATGCCCGGCACGACCGGCTGGCGGCTGATCGGCAACGGGCGGGAGATCGATCCGGACGGCGTGACGGTGCCCGGGAGTCCCGCCGGCGCGCCGCCGCCGGAGTGGCCGGCCGGCTGGACGGGCGAGATCACCGTGCCGGCGCTGGAATCCCTGATTCTGATGAACGGGTTTTGATTGCGTTTTTCCGGTTGAGGGGGGGGGCGGGGGGGAGTAGGATGCGGGGCATGAAAGCGTATTTGCGGTTGGGTCTGGCCGGGCTGCTGTCCGGATTGTGCGGGTGTTCCACGCTGTACTACAACACGATGGAGAAGTTCGGGCAGGAGAAGCGCGACATCCTGGTCAAACGGGTGGGCAAGGCGCGGGATGCGCAGCAGGAAACGCAGGAGGTGTTCCAGGACGCGCTGGAGCAGTTCGGGGCGGTGGTGAAGTTTGACGGGGGCGACCTGCAGCGGCAGTACGACAAGATGTCGGCGGAACTGGAGCGCTGCGAGGGCCGCGCGGAGGCGGTGCGCACGCGGATTGACGACGTGGACAAGGTGGCGCAGGATCTGTTTCGGGAGTGGGCGGCGGAGGCCAAGCAGTTCCAGAACGCGGCGTACCGGCGGGACAGCGAGGCCAAGCTGCGCGACACCCGGCGGAACTACGACCAGATGCTGGGGGCGATGCGCAACGCGGAGTCGCGGATCGAGCCGGTGCTGTCGGTGTTCCGCGACCAGGTGCTCTATCTGAAGCACAATCTGAACGCGCGGGCGCTGGCCTCGCTGCAGGACGAGTCGGCGAAGATCGAGACGGACGTGAACCAATTGATCCAGGAGCTGTCGGCGGCGATTGCCGAAGCGGACCGGTTCATTCAAACCATGGCGGATTGAGCCGCCGGTTCCGGATTTTCCACGCCATGGAAAACTTTTTCGCGAATTTTCCACGCTATGGAAAAAAGTTTTCCACGCCGTGGAAAATCCGGATTTTTCAGGAAGGATGAGAGAGAATGAGTGCAGCATCGTTGGAATCCCGCATGGCGTCGCGCGAGGCGAAGCTGGCGATCATCGGGCTGGGCTATGTGGGCCTGCCGCTGGCGGTGGAGTTCGGCAAGCAGTTCGAGGTGAAAGGGTTCGACGTGAACCGGCGGCGGCTGGAGGAGCTGCGGGCGGGGCGGGACCGGACGCTGGAGACGACGGCGGAGGACCTGCGGGGGGCGTCGAAGCTGACGTACACGGACCGGATCGAGGACCTGAAGGAGACGGATGTGTTCATCGTGACGGTGCCGACGCCGATCGACCGGCACCGCCGGCCGGACCTGACGCCGCTGGTGAAGGCGAGCGAGACGGTGGGCAAGGCGCTGAAGAAGGGCGCCGTGGTGGTGTACGAGAGCACGGTGTACCCGGGCTGCACGGAGGAAGACTGCGTGCCGATCCTGGAGAAATTCAGCGGGCTGACCTTCAACGAGGACTTTTTCTGCGGGTACAGCCCGGAGCGGATCAATCCGGGCGACAAGGTGCACACGGTGACGAAGATCCGCAAGATCACGTCGGGCTCGACGCCGGAGATCGGGCGGGCGGTGGACGCGCTGTACCGGACGATCATCGAGGCGGGGACGCACCTGGCGCCGAGCATCGCGGTGGCGGAGGCGGCGAAGGTGATCGAGAATTCGCAGCGGGACATCAACATCGCGTTCGTGAACGAGCTGTCGCTGATTTTCGAGCGGATGGGGATTGATACGCAGGCGGTGCTGGAGGCGGCGGGGACGAAGTGGAATTTCCTGCCGTTCCGACCGGGGCTGGTGGGCGGGCACTGCATCGGGGTGGATCCGTATTACCTGACGCACAAGGCGGAGGCGCTGGGATACCACCCGGAGATCATCCTGGCGGGCCGGCGGCTGAATGACAACATGGGGCTGCACGTGGCGAACCGGGTGGTGAAGCTGATGAACCAGAGGGGCCAGCGGATCCAGGGCGCGCGGGTGCTGGTGCTGGGGATCACGTTCAAGGAGAACTGCCCGGACATCCGCAATTCACGGGCGATTGACGTGATCCGCGAGCTGGAGGATTTCGGCTGCGAGGTGACGGTGGTGGATCCGTGGGCGGACGCGGACGAGGTGCGCGAGGAGTACGGGCTGGCGCTGGCGCCGGAGCCGGACGCGGCGGACCCGCTGAAGGGCTATGACGCCGTGGTGCTGGCGGTGGCGCACGACAAATTCAAGGCGCTGGATTTCCGCCGGCGCGCGGGGGGGGAGGCGGTGCTGTTCGACCTCAAGGGGCTGCTGCCCCGGGATCAGGTGGACGGCCGGCTGTAGGCGGGGCGTCCGGGGCGGCCGCGGGCGGCAGGCGCCCGCAGCGCCGCAGCACGGCGAGAATGCGTTCGTGGAGCACGGAGAGCTCGACGGGTTTCTCGATGTATTCCTCGCCGTATTCGTAGTTGCATTCCGTCCTGGTGTTTTCGTCGGTCAGGCAGGACAGCATGATGACGGGGATGTGGGAGGCGGGGTACCCGCTTTTCAGGGCGCGGAGCACCTCGAAGCCGTTCATCCGGGGCATGTTGATGTCCAGCAGGATGACGTCGGGGCCGTGGCGGCGGGCCTTGCGCAGGCCGTCGGAGCCGGACAGGGCGACCTCCACCTGGTAATCGCCCACGGCTTCCAGCCCGCGCTTGAGCACCTGGCACAGGGAGGCTTCGTCGTCAATCAGCAGGACCTGGATGGGCATGTCGGATCTCCTTGGAACACCCGTTTCTACCCCATGGGGCCGGGGGAGGCAATGGCAAAGGGGGAGGAGGTCAGGTCCGGGGGTCGTCGAGGGTTTCGCGGACCTTGGCTTCCAGTTCGGCCAGGGTGAAGGGCTTCTGGATGAAATGGATGCCGTCGTCGAGGATGCCGTGATGGGCGATGACATCGGCGGTATAGCCGGACATGTACAGGCGCTTGATGTGCGGATGAGGGTCGAGCAGGCGGGCGGCGAGGTCGTGGCCGTTCATGCCGGGCATGACGACGTCGGTCATCAGCAGATGGATGGGGCCGGCGTGGTCCCGGGCGAGCTGGAGGGCTGCGTCGGGGGAGCGGGCGCCGATGACCCGATAGGCCAGGCGTTCGAGCATGGTGCGGCTGATGGCGAGGATGGCGGGGTCGTCTTCGACCAGCAGGATGGTTTCGCGGGCGGTGCCGGCGGGGGCGCGGGCGGGGGCGGGGGCGGCCTGCGGCGGGGCCTCGGAATGGCGGGGCAGGTACACGTGGAAGGTGGTGCCTTGCCCGGGCTTGCTGGCGACGTCAATGAAGCCGTGGTTCTGCCTGACGATGCCGTAAACGGTGGAGAGGCCGAGGCCGGTGCCTTCGCCGACGGGCTTGGTGGTGAAGAACGGTTCGAACAGCTTGCCGAGGACTTCCTTGTCCATGCCGCAGCCGTTGTCGGAGACGGACAGGCGGATGTAGTCGCCGGGCAGATGGGCGGGATGGGCGGCGCAGTGTTCCGGGGTGAAGGATTCCCCGGTGGTTTCGATGGCGATGGCGCCGGCGCCGGCGACGGCGTCGCGGGCGTTGACGCAGAGGTTGGCGAGGATCTGGTCGATCTGGGACGGATCCATCCGGACGGGGCCGAGGCCGCGGCCGGGACGCCAGGAGAGGTCGATGTTTTCGCCGATGAGCCGGCGGAGCATCTGGAGCATGCCGTGGATGGTGTCGTTGAGGTCGAGGATTTTCGGGGCGACGGTCTGCTTGCGGGCGAAAGCGAGGAGCTGGCGGGTCAGGCCGGAGGAACGTTCGGCGGCCTTCCGGATTTCCAGCAGGTCGTCCCGTGCGGACTGCCCGGCGGCGTTGCGTTCCATGGCCAGCTCGACATGGCCGAGGATGACCTGGAGCATGTTGTTGAAGTCGTGGGCGACGCCGCCGGCGAGGCGGCCGACGGATTCGATTTTCTGCAGCTGGACGAGCTGGTCCTGCAGCACGGCCCGTTCCGCGGCGTCGGCCTTGAGGCCGGTGATGTCGCGGGCGATGCCGAGGCCGATGAGCTGGCCTTCGGCGTTGCGGACGGGGGCGGCATTGGTCATGTGCCAGTGCCAGTCGCCGTTGCGGTGGCGCACGCGGTACTCGATGCCGCTGATCTTGTCGCCGGCCATGACGCGCTCCAGCGCGGTGAGGCAGGCCGGCAGATCCTCCGGATGGACCAGGGACTGGAACTCCCGGCCTTCCAGTTCACGGACGCTGTAGCCGAGGAGTTCCTGCACGTTGGGGGAGACATAGACGAAGGCGCCGCCGGGGGAGAGGGAGAAGACGATGTCGTTGGCGTTTTCGACGAACGAGCGGAAGCGCTCTTCGCTGGCGCGGAGCCGGGCCTCGGTTTTCTGGCGCTGGAGGATGTCCTGTTCCAGCTGTTCCATTTTGGTTTCCAGCTTGCGGACGAGCGCCTGGTTGTACTGGCGGAGGAAGATTTCTTCGGTGTCGGGAGGGGGGGGCGTGGGCGAGGGGGGGGCCGCGGCCGGGCGCGAGGCGGTATCGAGCAGTTCCCGGATGCGGGCGACGAGGGCCTCGGGTTCCTGGGGCTTGACGATGAAGTCGTCGGCGCCGATGGAAAGGGAAAAGTCGCGGTCGCGCCCGTCGGTGTAGGTGGCGGTATAGAAGGCAAAGGGGATGTCGCGGAGGCCGGGGTCGCACTTCCATTCGCGGCAGAAGGCGAAGCCGTCCATGACGGGCATGAGGATGTCGGAAATGACGAGATCGGGGCGGGTTGCGCGGGCGGACGTCAGGCCTTCGCCGCCGTGGGTGGCTTCGGCGACGGCCAGGCCGGCGCCCTCCAGCAGGAGGCGCAGGAGGTAGCGGTTCTCCTCCTTGTCGTCCACGATCAGAATGAGAGGCTTGTTCATGGCGACTCCTTGGGCGGCAGGAAGCGTTCGATGCTGTCCACGAACGTGTCCGGGTCGATGGGTTTTTCGAGGTAGCCGGTGCAGCCGGCTTCCAGGGCTTTTTCGCGGTCGCCGGGCATGGCGTAGGAGGTGACGGCGACGATGGGGATGGCGTCCAGGGCGGGGTTTTGGCGCAGGGCGCGGGCGACGGCATAGCCGTCGAGTCCGGGCAGCTGGATGTCCAGCAGGATGATGTCGGGGCGGAGGCGGGCGGCCTCCTCGATGCCGGAGGGGCCGTCCGCGGAGGAGACGACCGAATGGCCGCGCCGTTCCAGCAGGAAGGTGGCCAGGTAGCGGTTCTGTTCGTTGTCTTCGATCATCAGGACGGTTCGGTTCATGGCGGGGGCGCTCCGGAGGCGGGCAGGGACAGCGTAAAGACGCTGCCCCGGCCGGGTTCGCTTTGCACGGCGATGTCGCCGCCCATCAGGGCGGCGAGGCGGCGGCAGATGGCCAGTCCGAGGCCGGTGCCTTCGTGGCGCCGGGACAGGCCGGAATCCACCTGCCGGAAGGGCTGGAAAAGCTGCTCGATGTCTTCGGGCCGGATGCCGATGCCGGTGTCGGACACATCCAGGACGAGGCGGTCGCCGTCGAACCGGCCCCGCAGGGCGACTTCGCCGCGCTCGGTGAACTTGACGGCGTTGTTGAGCAGGTTCAGCAGGATCTGTTCGACGCGGCGGGCATCGCCGGTCCATTCGCCGATTTCCGTCGCGAGGTCGGTGCGCAGGGCGAGGGACTTCTTTTCGGCGAGGGGGCGGACCATGCCATCCACCCGGGCGATGGAGGCGCGCAGGTCAAAGGGTTCGCGGGCCACGTTGAGCTGTCCGGCTTCGATCTTGGAGATGTCGAGGACGTCGTTGATGAGGGCGAGGAGATGGCGGGCGCTGTCGCGGACAATGCCGAGCTGCTTGCGCTGCTCGTCGTTGAGGGGGCCGGCCAGGCCCTGCAGGAGGATGCCGGTGAAACCGATGATGGAGTTGAGGGGGGTGCGCAGCTCGTGCGACATGGTGGCTAGAAAGGCGGATTTGAGGTGGTCGGCGGATTCGGCGCGGTCTTTTTCGGCGGCGAGTTCCTGGTAGAGGCGGACCTTGAGGATGGCGGTGGCGGCGCGGGCGGCCATGGCTTCCAGGAATTCCAGGTCGTCGCGGCTGTAGTCGCGGAGTTCGAGGCTGAGGGCGTAGAGCACGCCGAGGACCTGTCCGCCGGCGAGCAGGGGCAGGCCGGCGTAGGCTTGCAGGCGGTACTCCTCCAGCATCCGGTTGGCGCGGAAGGGATCTTCGCGGATGTCGGGGACGACAAAGGGCTTCCGGTGTTCCATGATCCAGCGGGTGGCGCCGCCTTCGGTGCGGATCCGGTGGCACATCTCGCCGGGGGGCTGGTCCGGCACGGTGGACGCGCTGCAATCGAAACGGTCGTTGACCTCGTCCCAGAGGATGACGCTGGCGCCGCCGCTGGCCGGCAGGAGGTCGGTGACCTGGCGGGTGATCTGGTCGAGGACGGCGCGGAGTTCGTGGGGCTGGTTGATGGCCAGTTCGATCCGGGCCAGGGCCTGCTGGCGGCTGGCGAGCTGCTGGAGCGACGTGGTGCGCTCGGTCACGCGCTGTTCGAGTTCCTCGGCGCGGCGGCGGACCATGTTGTAGAGCCGGGCGTTTTCCTCGTTGCGCCGATTGAGCTCGCGGGTGCGGATGCCGACCTGATGCCGGAGGGCCAGGCTCCACAGCAGGAAGGCCAGTCCGCCGGCCAGGGTGACGGCTCCGGCGGCCTTGAGCCAGGCGGGCAGGCGGAAGCGGACTTCTTCTTCCGTCCATTTCCGGAAGGACTGGTAATAGACCGAGGTGTGGTCCTGCTTCATGTCCGCCAGGTGGCGGTCGAGGGTGTCGAGAACGGCGCGGTTGCCGGAGAGGGGGGCGGCGAAAAACAGGCGGGTGGGATGGAAGATGATGCCGGTGTCTTCGACCGGCGCGTCGCGCAGATGGCCGATACGATAGAAGCGGTGGGCGATGACGGCGTCAATGGAGCCGTCCAGCAGGGCGGCGAAAGCGGAGTCGTAGTCAGGGAATCCGTGAAAGGTGACGGTCAGATCGAACGAGTCGGCCAGGCGCTGCAGGGCGTGATGCTGGATGGAGCGGTCCAGGACGGCGATGCGGGTCTGCTCCAGGTCCACGAGGGTGCGGATGCCGCTGCCGCGCCGGGCGAAGATCTGCAGCCAGCTCGACAGGGCGGCTTCCCGGTGGAAGGCGAACTGTTCTTCGCGTTCGGGGGTGATGGCCACATCGGGCATGAGGTCGATTTCGCCCGCCGCCAGGCGGTCCAGGCCTTCCGCCCAGGTGCCCGGGACATACTGAATCGTCCAGTGTTCCTTTTCGGCGATCTCGTCGAGCAGATCCACGAAGATGCCGGCGGGCCGGCCGTCTTCGGTCCAGCCCACTTTGGGGAGATTCTGGTAGAGGCCGACGCGGAGCTGAAGATCGGCGAGGGCCGGGCGTGCGCCCAGCAGGGCCAGCAGCGCCAGCCCGAGTCCACATGCTTTGATCGGTTGTACCGTCATGTCCTGCCTGCCACCCGGCGGGGGAGAGGTCCTGGGCGGAATCGGAATCGATCGGCGGCCAGGATGCTCTCGCGACGTCGAACAAGAGTAAGCCAGCCGGGCTGGCAGGGGAAGCGAAATCCGGCCGGCGGCGGACGAAAAGGCATTGTCCCTGGAGTTGTCGGCGGGAGGTGGGGCGGCGGCATGAGGGCAAAAAAGGTCCGTGCCAGGCATTATCGGGGGGGGGTAGCCTGGCACGGATGAGTGCAGATGGGAGAGGTATGGGGGGACCCTCGTAGCCCCATCTGCTTGTTGCGTGGTTAGCAACAAGTCGCAAATTGGTTTCACAAAGAACAGTGAGGAAGTCGATTCCCCGATTAACGCCCTGACCATACCAGTATTTCGGGGGATGTCAACCCTTCGAAAAAAATATTTTTTTGGGGGGTGGGGGGGGCAGGGGGAAGAGGTCAGAGGTCAGGGTTCAGGGTTCGGGGTTCAGGGGGGGCGGCGGGTTTGCGCAGGGCGGGAAATTCGCGCAGGATGTCGCGGGGCAGGCGGTATTCGGGGAAGGACCGGTGGCGGTGTTCGGCGACCTGCCGGGCGAGGTCCGTGCGATTGCAGGCCAGCCAGGCGCGTACGAGCTGGTCCATGATGGCGATCTGGACTTCGGGGGAGCGCTTGAGGGCGTGCGCCCAGGCCAGTTCGAGATGGCGGGCGGCGGCGGGGGCGTCGCCCAGCCGCAGGTTGAGGCTGCCCATGGTTTCGAGGATCAGGGGATTGGACGGATCCAGCCGGTTGGCCTTGGTGGCGTGCCGCAGGGCGACCATCAATTCGCCGCCGCCGTTCATCATGGCATAGGCCAGGTTGTTGAGGACGGCCGGATTGTCGGGATCCAGGGCCAGGGCGGAGCGGAAGACCGGGATGGCGTCGCGGTAGCGTTTTTTTCGGACGAGGATGTTGCCCCGCCCCATCAGGGCATCGAAATCCGTCCCGGTCGGGGAGGCGTC
>JAHDSS010000080.1 GCA_018432565.1 Kiritimatiellia bacterium | reverse complement strand
TTTTTCGACCTAATTCATTTCCGGGATTGCTCTTAGCCTGTCTTGTTTTCCTGCGTTTCCTGTTTTCCTGCTTATCCCCCTCTCCATTTTCATGAGTTCATGAGTTCTGATTAATTTGGTTGCGGCTTTGCCGCGCTGTGTAATTCGTGTCTTTCGTAGTTAACCGTCTTGGCTGTTTCTCTCTTCCCCTCTGCGCGCTCTGCGGCAACGAATCTTCGGCTGTTCTTTCGTGGTTTTCGCGTGTTTCGTGGTTGAAACTCTCGTTGGCTGTTTTTGTTGTTTCGGTTATTCTCCTGTCCCATGAGCACGAACCAACGAACGGGCTGGCTGAACGCGACGGTATTTTTGACGGGGGCGGGGCTGATGACGATCGAACTGGTGGCGAGCCGGCTGATCGCGCGGTTCCTGGGGTCGTCGCTGTACACGTGGACGGGGGTGCTGGGGGTGATTCTGGCGGGGATGAGCCTGGGCAACTACCTGGGGGGGCGGATGGCGGATGCGGCGCGCAATCTGCCGCGGCGGATTTCGGGCATGCTGTTTGCCTCGGCGGCGGCGTGCCTGGCGATTCTGTGGCTGAATGCCTGGGCCGGTGAATCGGTCTTTCTGATGAAGTGGTCGTGGCCGGTGCGGATCGTGCTGCACATGACCTGGGCGTTCCTGCTGCCGGCGACGGTGCTGGGCACCATCAGCCCGATGGTCGCCAAACTGGCGATCGAGCGTGCGGCGCACACCGGGCGGGCCATCGGCACGCTGTATGCGTGGAACGCCGTGGGCAGCATCGCGGGCACCCTGCTGACGGGATTCGTCCTGACGGCGTGGATGGGCAGCGTGCGGATCGTGGTGGGCATGGCCCTGCTGCTGGCGGTGCTGGGGCTGCTGTACGCGCTGGCCTCGCGCCGGGAGGGCGCGGCGGGGCGCGGCGCGGTCGCCGGGGCCGCCGCCGGCACCGCCCTGGCCGCCTTGTTCTTCGGCCTGACGGTCCTGCCGGGCGAGAGCGCCGCGCATGTGGCGAACGCTCTCCGGCTGCGGGACGGCCCCATCGAAGACGACGCGGTCTATTTCGCCGAGACCCAGTACCAGATCCTGACGGTGACGGCGGACCCGGACCGGCCGTCGCACCGGCATTTCTACCAGGACAAGCTGCGGCACAGCGAAATTGATCTGGCCCATCCCGAGAACCTGCAATATCCCTATCACCGGCTGTACGAGGGCTACGTCAACAACGCGCGGGGGGCCAATGCCGACCCGATCCGCCTGCTGTGCCTGGGCGGCGGCGGCTACGCCTATCCGCAGCATCTGTTCGCGACGCGCCCCGGCAGCGAAATCATCGCGGTGGAAATCGATCCCGGCGTGACCCGGGCGGCCCGGGCGGCGTTCGGGCTCGCAGAGGACGCGCCCATGGAAATCATCCATCTGGATGCGCGCAACTACCTGGCCGACGCCGTGCGCCAAAACCGTGAGGCGCCGGGCAGCGTTCCCCCCTTCGATTTTATCATCTGCGATTCCATCAGCGACTATACCGTGCCCTACCACCTGACGACGCGGGAGTTTCTGGAGGATGTGCGGGCGCTGCTGAAGCCCGACGGGCTGTTCATCATGAACACGGTGGACATCTTCGAATCGGGCCGGTTCATGAATGCCGTGAACCAGACCCTGCGCGAGGTGTTTCCCCACGTGGCGGCCGTTTCCACGGAGCAGGACCCGGCCCAGCGCGACACGACGGTCTGGGCCGCCGGCTTTTCGGAGATCCATCCCGACCGGGTGCCGGGATCGCTGCGGCATCCCGAGCGGTTCCGGGGGTTCGTGCTGGAGGACCGGCATTTCGCCGATCTGCGGGCGCGCAACGGGGAGTGCGTGCTGACGGATGACTGGGCACCGGTGGAGAACCTGCTGGCGCCGGTGGTGCGGCGGGACCGGACGGGGCTGCTGTCGGCGGCGCTGCAGGCGGGAATCCGCGCCGCGGAGAAGGAGGACTATCCGCGGGCGATCCGCCACTTCCGGAAGGCGCTGGAGGTGGCGCCGGGGCACGAGGCGGCGCTGTCGAACCTGGGACACGCCCAGGAGTTGGCGCAGGACGAGGCGGGGGCGCTGGACACCTATGCGGCGGTCATCCAGCTGCATCCGCAGAACGTGAACGCCCGCAACCGGGCGGCGATGCTGCTGGTGCGGCGCGGACACGCCGGCGCGGCGCTGGAGCAGTGGGGCCAGAGCCTGCGGATCAATCCCGCCCAGCCGGAGGTGCTGAACAATCTCGGGGCGCTGGCCATGCAGGCCGGCGAACGGGAGAAGGCGGTGGGCTACTGGCGGCAGGCCCTGCAGTATGCCCCCGATGCCCCCATCCTGCTCCAGAACCTCGCCGCGGCCGAAGCCGCGGAGTAGCGGGGGAAGGGGGTAGTCGAGGTCCGAAGTCCGAGATCCGAAGTCCGAGATCCGAGGTCCGAGGTCCGAAGTCCGAGGTCCGAAGTCCGAGGTCCGGAACAGCCGGGACAGCCGGTCTCTCGCCAGGGGCGCGAAGATCGCCAAGGCGCCATTGCATGTTTTGAACCTCTTGGCGGTCTTGGCGCTCTTTGCGAGAGGGGGTCTTTGGATCGGGAAGGTAGGGCGGTCTCGCCGAGACCGCCGGGATCAAACAGCCGGAACAGCCGAAACTACGAATGGCACGAATTACACGAAAGAACAGCCGAGGAATTTCTCACGCCAAGGCGCCAAGACGCAAAGGGAACAGCCCAACAGCCGAAACTACGAATGGCACGAATTTCACGAAAGGGGAAGGTAGGGCGGTCTCGCCGAGACCGCCGGGATCGGACAGCCCCTTCACCACAGAGGGCCACAGAGGAGCACAGAGAAACAGCCAG
>JAHDSS010000515.1 GCA_018432565.1 Kiritimatiellia bacterium | reverse complement strand
GCTGTTTCCCATCCCGGAGGCCAGCGGCTACCAGTTCGAAAAGTTTCTCGAAGAGACCGACGAGATGTGGTTCGGCTCGCGCCTCGCCGCGCTGGATCCGCAGACCCAGTTCATCTGCTTTTTCGTCCGGCCCGACAGCTTCAAGGTGTTCCAGCAGGCCCGGGCCCTGGCCTGGCTGCGCGGATTCGACGTTTCGGTCGAATTGCAGGAGGCCAAGAACCCCATCATGATCGGGCCGGGCGGCGACCGCCTCTACGTCCAGTAGCCGGGAGCGGCTTCCGTGCCGGCCTCGTTGGACGCCTTTGACTGTCTGCGCTGCGGCGCCTGCTGCCGCTGGCCCGGGTCGGTGCTGCTGGAGCCGGCCGACATCGAATCCGCCGCGGCCTTTTTGGGACTGACGCCCGATGAATTCATTGATCGCCATACCCGGCTGGCCCGCAACCGGGCGCAGCTGACGCTCAAGGAAATCCCCGGCGGCGCCTGCGAGTTTCTCGATGACGGAAACCGCTGCCGGATCTATTCCGTCCGGCCCCGCCAGTGCCGCGACTTTCCCCGCAGTTGGCGGGTCGCGGGCTGTCCCGGTCTCGATCGCCGGGCGTAAAAAAAAAGCAGCGGGACCGCGGTCCCGCTGCCGGAATAGGGAGCCCGGGGGCTACGCCTTGTTCACGATGGCCCGATGAGTGCCTTTCTCGTCGAGTTCGATCAGTTCCCGGGCCGCGAGTTCGGCGGCCTTGTGGTTGGCTTCGCGTGTGCTGGCGCCCAGATGGGGCACCATGATGTCCGCGATGTCCGTGCAGGTCTTCGGCCCTTCCTCGTCCTTGGGATAGACGTCGTTGAGGAAGCGCAGCTTCTTTTCGGCCTTGATGGCCCGCAGGTCGTCTTCGTTGATGATGCCGGCGCGGGCGCAGTTCACCAGCGTGGCGCCTTCCTTCATCTGTTCGAGCAGCTGGCGGTTGACCATTCCCCGGGTCGCGGCGTTCTCGGGCAGGTGCAGGCTGACGTAGTCCGACTTGGCGAACAGTTCGTCCAGCGAGACCAGCTTGACACCCAGTTCCTCCGCCTGGCGCGGGGTCGTGCCGGGATCGTAGCCGAGCAGGACCGGCTCGAAGCCGGACAGGCGCTTGACCACCAGCCGGCCGATGTAGCCCAGGCCGACGATGCCGATGGTCTTGCCGGTGATTTCCGTGCCCATGAACGAGGTTTTTTCCCACTTGCCGCACCGGCAGGAGGCGTCCGCCGCGATCAGATGGCGGGCATCGGCCAGCATCAGGGCCACCACCTCCTCGGCCACGCCGTTGGAGTTGGCGCCGGGCGTGTTCATCACATCCACGCCGTTCTGGCGGGCGTGGGCGGTGTCAATCGTGTTGTAGCCGGCGCCGGCCCGGATCACCGCCTTGAGGTTCGGGGCCGCATCCAGGATTTCCGCCGTCACTTTTTCGCTGCGCACGATCAGCGCGTGCAGATCGGGATTCTCCCTGGCGAACTGCAGAATGTCGGCTTTCGGAATCTGCACCACCGCGTAGCCGCCGTGGGCTTCCAGGATTTCCCTGGCAACGGGATCCAGCGCCGTCGGAATCAGCACTTTTTTCATCATCATGTCCTTTCGTCGTTTCTCTCTGGTTATGAATTCTGGAACTGTAGCCCTCCCGGATTCCCGGCGCAAGCCCTTCCGGATCCGGTTTTCCTCCGCTTGCTTTTCCGCCAAAACCGCCTAGTATTCCGGTTTTCGCGCCCTTCATGCGCAGAAAGGCATCGGCAGAATGAAAATCGTATTGGCTTATTCGGGCGGTCTGGACACCTCGGTCATTCTTCAGTGGCTCAAGGAGACGTACCGGGCGGATATCATCGCGTTCGCGGCCGACGTGGGCCAGGCCGAAGAACTCAAGGGCCTGAAGAAGAAGGCGCTGGCGACCGGCGCCTGCAAGGTGTACGTGGACGATCTGCAGGAGGAATTCGCCCGGGATTTCATTTTTCCGATGCTGCGGGCCAACGCCATCTACGAAGGCCAGTACTTTCTGGGCACGTCCATTGCCCGCCCGCTGATCGCCAAGCGCATGGTGGAAATCGCCGAACAGGAGGGCGCGGACGCCATCGCCCACGGGGCGACCGGCAAGGGCAACGACCAGGTCCGCTTTGAACTGTCCGCCGCGGCGCTCAATCCGGCCATCGAGGTCATCGCCCCCTGGCGCATCGACGCCTATCGCAACCAGTTTCCCGGCCGTGCCGAAATGATCGCCTACTGCGCCCAGCACAGGATCAACGTGCAGGCTTCGGCCAAAAAACCCTATTCCATGGATCGCAACCTGCTGCACATCTCCTACGAGGCCGGCATTCTCGAAGATCCGTGGTTCGACGCCTTCGCGCCGAAGAACAAGGATATGTTCCGCCTGACGCGCGATCCGGCCGACGCCCCCGACCGCCCGGAAACCGTGGAACTGGAATACCGGCGCGGCGACTGCGTGGCCGTCAACGGCAGGAAGCTGTCTCCCCTCGAGGTGATGCGCAAGCTCAACGCCCTGGCCGGAAAGCACGGGGTGGGCCGCGTGGACATGGTGGAAAACCGCTATGTGGGCATGAAAAGCCGCGGCGTCTATGAAACCCCCGGCGGCACAATCCTGCAGTTCGCCCACCGTCAGATGGAATCCATCACCATGGACCGCGAAACCATGCACCTGCGCGACAGCCTGATCCCGCGCTACGCCGAGATGGTGTACAACGGCTTCTGGTTCTCGCCCGAACGCCGCGCCCTGCAGGCCCTGGTCGAGGAAACCCAGGCCAACGTCACCGGCACCGTTCGCGTCAAGCTCTTCAAGGGCGGCCTCTATGTCGCCGGCCGGAAGAGCCCCGTGTCGCTCTACAGCCCGCAGATCGCCACCATGGATGCCGATCCCACCAAGGCCTACGACCAGAACGACGCCACCGGGTTTATTCATCTCAACGCTCTCCGCCTCAAGGTGGCCGCCCGGGTCCATGGCAAGGCCTGAGACGGCGCCCGCCGGCCCCGTCCGGCAGAAAGGACCGCCCATGACACAACCTGCCGCCCGATGGATGCCCCGGCTCGCCGCGGCGCTGCTGGCCGCCGCCTGCGCCGGCCTGCTGCCGACCCCGGCCCGCGCCATGCTGACCGATCCCGCCCAGATCATGAACGAAGCCTATATCCAGCTCGTCCAGGGCGATCAGAGTCTGGATGCCGGCCGGCTGGAGGAGGCCTTCGCGTTTTATGAGCAGGCCCGGGAGCATTACGAGCGCCTCGCCCGCGAGTTCCCCGGCTTCGAGCCGCGCATCATCCAGTACCGGAAAACCTATTGCGACAACCAGATCACCGGCATCCGCCGGAAACAGGCCATGCCCGCCGCCGGCGACCTGCCGCCGCTCGAGGCCCGCGCCCCGGCCCGGATCCCGCCGGAACCGGCCGTCGCCCCGCCGGGTCCCGCCGTCCCGGCCGCCACCGGACGATCGGTCGAAATCGACTACCTGAACAGCCGCATTGACAGCCTGGAAGCCGAACTGGCCGATCTCGACGGGCTGCAGGAGGAAGTGGACCGCCTGATCGAGGCGAACCGCGCCCTGCAGCAGCAGCTGGATCAGGCCCATCGCCAGCTCGCGGAGCGCGACTCCGGCGAGCAGGAGGCCGTCCAGTCCCTGCGCGCTGAATTGACCGCCCGCGACAGGCAGATTCAGGCCCTCCAGCGCGACCTCGACGCTAAGCGACAGCTCGACCAGGCGTTGAACGACATGGAGGCGCGCGTCAATGAACTGACCGCCGCCAATGCCCGCCTGAACGAGGAAATCAAGACGCTGGACATGGAACTCGACGATGCCGAAGTGCGGGCGGACCAGGCCGAACTCCGCGCCGAACAGGCCGCGAAAAAACAGGCCGACGCCGAGAGCCGGGCTTCGATTGCCGAAGAGGAGCTGCAAGTCGCCCGCGCCCTGCCGCCGCCTTCCGTCGGCGCGGAGAAGCCCAGGGCCGACAAGCCTCCCAAACGCAAGCCGGACGACCGGAAAAAGCCGGCGGAATCCGCCCGCAAAGACAAGCCGGCCCAAGACAAGCCGCCCGCCTCCGCGCCGGACGCGGGCAGGGAACCGGCTGATTCCCCGGCGGCGGCAGCCGCTTCCGTG
>JAHDSS010000481.1 GCA_018432565.1 Kiritimatiellia bacterium | reverse complement strand
TTCTGTTCCATCATCCACCTCCTGCCCACCCGATTCACGCCGCGCAGTCTAGCCAATCCCCCATCCCCCGGAAACCCCAAAATTCGGTGGCTGGTGGTCAGTGGCCGGTGACGGCTGTTCCTCTGCCCCCTCCCTGTAGCTGCGCTCGCTGAGCGCGGTCCCCGTCCCACTTGAACATTGAACATTGGATATTGAACATTGAATATTGATTCCCCCTCCGTCCTCCTTGTCCGCCGTCTTGTCCGCCGTAGCTTCGGCGAAGGCGGAAGCCTTGGCGAAGGCGGATGCCCCCTCCCCTCCTTGTCCTCCGTCCTCCGTCCTCCGTCCTCCGTCCTCCGTCCTCTGTCCTCTGTCCTCTGTCCCCTGTTCCCCCGGACCTCGCCCCCCCCCTCCCCCTGTCCCCTGATCGCTTCCTTTTCCTGCTTTCCTGGGTTTCCTGTTTTCCTGCTTTGTCCCCCGTCCCCTGCCCCCTTCCCCTCCCCGCCGTTTTCCACACCGTGGAAAAAAAGTTTCCACGCCATGGAAAAAATCGCGTATGGTTTTCCACGCCATGGAAACAACAGTTCCGAATTTTCCACGCTATGGAATCCGGCAGCCGCCGGACCACACTGTGGAAAACGTCCCCCTGCATTCTTAATTCTACATTCTACATTCTTGATTCAATGAAGACCTTCCCCCTCACCCGCGAACAGACCGAAGCCCTCACGAAGGACTTCCCCACCCCGTTCCATCTTTACGACGAAGCGGCCATCCGCGACAACGCCCGGCGGCTCACCCAGGCGTTTTCCATCCTGCCCGGCTTCCGCGAACATTTCGCCGTCAAGGCCGCCCCCAACCCCTTTCTGCTGAAGATCCTCGCCGCCGAAGGCTTCGGCGCCGACTGCTCCAGCCTCGCCGAGCTCCGCCTCTGCGAGGCCGCCGGCCTGCCCGGCGACCGGATCATCTTCACCTCCAACGAGACCCCCGACGACGAATTCCGCGAGGCCCGCCGCCTCGGCGCCGTCATCAATCTCGACGACATCACCCTGATCGATGCCCTGGCCGCGGCCACCGGCTCCCTCCCCGACACCCTCTGCTTCCGCTACAATCCCGGCCCCCTCAAGGCCGGCAACGCCATCATCGGCCATCCCGAGGAAGCCAAGTACGGCCTCACCCGCGACCAGCTCTTCGACGCCTTTGTCCGCGCGCGCGACCTCGGCGTGGAGACCTTCGGCCTGCACACCATGGTCGTCTCCAACGAACTCGACGAGCAGTACCACATCGAAACCGCCCGCATGCTGTTCGAACTGGCCGTTGAACTGAAAGACCGCCTCGGCCTCCGCCTGGCCTTCGTCAATACCGGCGGCGGCATCGGCATCCCCTACCGTCCCGACGAGAAGCCCGTGGATTACGACGTCATCGCCCGCGGCGCGCGCCGCGCCTACGACGAACTCATCGTCCCGGCCGGCCTCGATCCGCTCGCCTTCCACATGGAATGCGGACGCGCCATCACCGGCCCCTACGGATGGCTCGTCACCCGCGCCATCCGCCGCAAGGAAACCTACCGCTCCTATATCGGCGTGGACGCCTCCATGGCCAACCTGATGCGCCCCGGCATGTACGGCGCCTACCACCACCTCACCGTCCTCGGCAAGGAATCCGCTCCCGCGGCGAAAACCTATGATGTCGTCGGCTCCCTGTGCGAGAACTGCGACAAGTTCGCCATCCAGCGCAAACTGCCCGAAATCGAGATGGGCGACCTCCTCGTCATCCACGACACCGGCGCCCACGGCCACGCCATGGGCTACAACTACAACGGCAAGACCCGCTCCGCCGAACTGCTCCTGCGCTCCGACGGCTCTGTCGTCCCCATCCGCCGCGCCGAAACCCTCGACGACCTCTTCGCCACCCTCGACCTCCCCGCCCTCCCCGGGTTCCAGTAATCGCCTTTGCCACCTCTCCTCCTCTCCCTGATCCCCTCCTCCTGCCTGGAGCCGGACGCCCCCGTCCCGCTTCGCCGACTTGGCTGTTGGTGGCCGGTGACGGCTGTTCCTCTGCCCCCTCCCTGTAGCTGCGCTCGCTGAGCGCGGTCCCCGTCCCACTTCTCCCACTTGAACATTGAACATTGGATATTGAACATTGAATATTGATTCCCCCTCTGTCCCCCGTCCTCCTTGTCCGCCGTCTTGTCCGCCGTAGCTTCGGCGAAGGCGCCTGCCCCCCCCTCCCCCCTGTCCTCTGTCCTCCGTCCTCCGTCCTCTGTCCTCCGTCCACAGTCCTCTGTCCTCCGTCCTCTGTCCTCCGCCCTCTGTCCTCCGCCCTCTGTCCTCCGTCCTCCGTCCTCTGTCCTCTGATCGCTTCCTTTTCCTGCTTTCCTGGATTTCCTGTTTTCCTGCTTTGTCCCCCCATCCCTCTGCCCTCTGACCACCGACCACTGCCCCCTGCCCCCCCAAGCCAAAACGCCCGCCCCCTTTCGGGTGCGGGCGCTTTCGGCTTTCGCCGTCCGGCTAGGCCTGGGTCGGCTCCGGCGGCGGCGGCTCCATCGCCGCGGCATCCGCCACGGGCACCGGTTCCGCCGTCACGCCTTCGAACATGTGCCGATAGGCCACCACGGTCAGGATCGCCCCGAACGGCGCCGTCAGA
>JAHDSS010000371.1 GCA_018432565.1 Kiritimatiellia bacterium | reverse complement strand
GGCATAGGCCGACCCGCTGGGATACATCGGCAGGCCGTCGCGCAGTTCCAGGTAGATGCCCCGCACGCCGGGATGCATGTCGCCGGGCTCGCGGTCAATGGGCTTGTCCGAACGGAAGCAGGCCTGATGGGTATGGGAGTGCCCGAACAGGCCGTGGCCCTGCTCGTCCACCAGCGCGCGCAGCTCGGCGCGGTTCATGAAGGCGGTGGGGTCGTTGCGTTCGACGGCCCGGTCCCAGGCGTCGCGCGCCACCGGCAGTTCGCGCAGATCGGCCCCGGGCGTGGCCGCGTCCGGCCGCCGCGGGCCGTCGTGCAGATAGGCCGTCACCACCCCGAACGACGCGCCCACGCCGAATTCCCGCAGCAGCGGCGCCGCATGCACCCAGTTGTCGAGATAGCAGTCGTCGAACGTCAGCACGTACGAACGCGGCGGCGGCGGTTCGCCGCCCTTGACATAGTCAATGACCCGCTCCAGCGGCAGGCTGCGCCACTCGTGCGCCGACAGCCATTCCAGATGCGAGCGGAACTCCTCCGGCGTGATGCCGCACACCGGCGAAATGTTGCGATAGCACAGGATGGGAATGCTCGGGTTCATCCTCTGCACCATCGTAGAAAAATCCCGCCGGATGTATAGCCAATTCCGCGCGGCTCAAATGTAAATAGTATAGACTTCACCCTCCCAGGAGGGTGAAGTCTATACTTTATACTTTTGGGGCGGCATGCTTGCGCAGCAGGCGCGCATCGCGGGTGCCTTCGTAGATGTCGTACTCCAGCAGGCGGCATTCGATGTCCCCGTTCCACATCGGCAGCCGCCGGACCGGATGCAGCCCGATCTTCCGCCCCAGGGCCAGGTTCCCCGTGAACACCGCCGCGCGCATGCCCTGGCAGGCGCTCTTGAAATACGCGCCGATGGCGGCATACAGCTCCTCCAGCGCCTGCGATTCTCCGAGACGCTCGCCGTACTCGGGATTCATCAGCACCAGCGCCGGCGGTTTCGGCAGGGGCGTGTCGCGGAAGTCGCAGGTGTGAAAGCGGATCAGCCGTTCGACCCCCGCCCGCGCCGCGTTGTCCCGCGCGCAGGCAATGGCCGGCGGCGCCGCGTCCGACGCCGCAATCCACGCGCGCGGCGCCGCCTGGAACCGCGCCCGGGCCTCGGCCTTCAGCGCCTCCCAGTCGGCCTCCTTCACGCCGTTCAGGCGCCGGAAGGCGTACTCCTCCCGTTCCAGCCCCGGCGCGCGGTTCTGCGCGATCCATGCCGCCTCGATCGCCAGCGTGCCGCTGCCGCACATCGGCCCGATCAACGCCTCGGCCGGCGTCTTCGGCCAGCCCAGTTCCAGCAGGATGGCCGCCGCCAGCGTTTCGCGGAGCGGCGCAGTCCAGGGTTTCCAGCGGTAGCCGCGGTGCGACAGCGGCACCCCGCTGGTGTCCAGGAAATACCGCACCGCCGGCCCGTCCCAGAAAAACGCCACGCAGGCCGCGCCGTCGGGCGCCGAGGTGGAATCCGGCCGCGCCCCCGTCCGCTCCACGAACCGGTCCGCGATCGCATCCTTGACGCGCAGCACCGCAAAGCGCGAATCGCGGATGCTCTCGTGCCGGGCCACCCCGTGCACGTGGAACGGGGCGTCCGACGGCAGCCAGGCCTCCCACGGCAGCTCGTGCGCCGCGGCATACAGCTCGTCGGCGGAATCAATCTCGAACCCCGCCACTTCGAACAGCACCCGGTTCGCCGTGCGCAGCCAGAGATTCAGCCGCATCGCCTCGCGCAGATCGCCTTCGATCCCCACCGAGGTGGGCGAGATCTCCTGCGGATCATGTCCCAGGGCGCGCAGTTCGCCCAGCAGCGCCCCGACGCACCCCCGGCCGCACGTCACCACGATTTGCGTCTTCTCGCTCCAGTCCATCACGCCTCCGGCTTACGCAGCCCGTTGATGCAGCGGGCCGGCGCGCCCCAGCGGCGAAAATACGCGCGGTTGGGGCGGTCGCGGCGCCGTTTCAGCGCCTGCGGGGCCATCGAGGCATGCCACAGATGCAGCATCCGCGCGTCCTCGATCACGCTGCGGGGTTCCACGCCGGCCTTGTAGAGGCGCCGGGCGAAATCGTCATCCTCGTAGCCCCAGCCCACGTAGTTTTCGTCAAAGCCGTTGACTCTTTCCACGTCGTCGCGAAACAGCGAAAAATGGCAGCCCAGCAGCTTGGGCTTGTGCGGACGCGCCAGATGCCAGCGGCGGAGGCGGACATGGCGGCGGAAGAGCCGCGCCGCCGCCTCCAGTTCTCCGCGGTCGGCCTGTTCCCATGCCTGCTCCCAGTCGGCCTCGGCCGGCGCCGGCCGCGCCGCAAACAGCGCGCGGGTGGCCGCCTCATCCAGCAGGGCGCGGTTGCCGCACAGCAAACGACCGGGCGCGGCCCACCGCTCGTGCACGGCCACCGAGTCCGGAAGCGGCGCCATGTCGCAGTCCAGAAACAGCAGATACTCCCCCGTCGCCGCCCGGACGGCCAGGTTGCGCGCCGCCGACAGCCGATAGCCGTCCTTCTCCTGCCGCACCACCTTCGCAGGGAACCCGCAGGACGGCAGCAGGCGCGCCACCGCCTCGGCCGTCGCCTCATCCGACCCGTCGTCCGCCACCACCAGTTCGTCCGGAATCCGCGTCTGTGCCGCCAGGGCCGCCGCCAGCAGCCGGAGATGCTCCGGGCGGTTGTACAGGGTGGTGATCACGCTGATCTTCATTCAACAGGGTTCCTTGAACAGGGCGCGGAGGCCCGGGCGAATCCCGGCCTCCAGTTGCTCATCCTGACCGCTGGCTTCCGCTTCATCAATCTCAAACCGCCCTCTCCGCCGCGCGGCGGTCCAGCGCCTGCCTCACGCTGGGCGCCGCCGACAGCAGTTCCTTCGTGTACGAATGCGCCGGACGCGCCAGCACCTCGTCCACCGGCCCGCGCTCCACGATCCGTCCCTCCTTCATCACGAGCACCTCGTCCGCCATCTGCCGCATCACCGCCAGATCGTGCCCGATCAGCAGCCACGTAATCCCGCGCGTTTCCTGCAGCGATTTCAACAGGTTCAGGATCTGCGCCTGCACCGACACGTCCAGCGCGCTGACCGGTTCGTCGGCAATCAGAAATTCCGCCCCTACGCACAGCGCCCGCGCCAGATTCACGCGCTGCCGCTGACCGCCGCTCAGCTCGTGCGGAAACCGGTTGGCATAGGCCGCATCCAGCCCCACCGTTGCCAGCCAGTCCGCCGCCTGGGCTGCCGCCTCCCGCCGCGTCTTCGCCAGCCCGTGCACCCGCCGCACTTCCGCCAGCGCCGCCCCCGCCTTCAGGCGGGGATTCAACGACCCCATCGGGTCCTGAAACACCATCTGGGCGCGCCGGCGAAACGCCCGGATCTCCGCGCGCCCCATCCGCAGCACCTCCCGGCCGTCGAATTCAATGCGGCCGTCCACCCGCTCCTCCAGCCCCAGCACCGCCCGCGCCAGCGTGCTCTTGCCGCTGCCGCTCTCGCCCACCACGCCCAGGCAGCGGCCGCGAAGCACCTCGAACGATACGCCGCGCACCGCCTCCACCACCCGCCGGCCCGGCGCGCCATAGGTGACGCGCAGGCTGTCCACCTGCAGCAGCGGGCCGCTCATGCCCAGCCCCCGTCCCCGCACGCCCAGCACGCCACCCGGTGCCCCGGCCCGCACGCCGTCCACGGCGGCTCCCGCTCCGCGCAGACCGCGCGCGACCGCGCGCAGCGCGGATGAAACCGGCAGCCCGGCGGGCGCCGGCCCAGCGGCGGAACCGATCCCTCGATGCCCTCCAGCCGCTCCGCCCCGTCCAGCCGCGGCAGCGCCTTCAACAGCCCCTGCACGTACGGGTGCCGCGGGGCCCGCAGCATTTCCACCGGCCCCGATTCCACAATCCGCCCGGCGTACATCACGTGAATCTCGTCCGCGATCTCCGCGACCACCGCCAGGTTGTGCGTAATCAGCAGCACCGCCAGATTCTCTTTCCGCTGCAGGTCCGCCAGCAGCCGCAGAATCTTCGCCTGCACCGTCACGTCCAGCGCCGTCGTCGGCTCGTCCGCCACCAGCACCCTCGGACGCCCCGCCAGCGCCATCGCCAGCATCGCCCGCTGCTGCATGCCCCCCGACAGCTGGTGCGGATAGCTCGCCAGCACCCGCTCCGGTTCGTCGAACCCCACCGTCCGCAGCAGATCCGTCATCCGCTCCCGCGCCCGGCCCCGATCCTCCTTCGGCAGCGCCTCCCGGATCTGGCTGCCGATAGTGAACACCGGGTCCAGGCATTCCCCCGGATCCTGGAACACATACGCCAGCCCTTTTCCCGGGCCCCGCTCCCCCCCGCCCGCCCAGCGGATCTCCCCCCGGTCCCGGCTCATCCCGCGCGGCAGCAGCCCGCCCAGCGCCGCCGCCGTAATGCTTTTGCCGCAGCCGCTCTCCCCCACCAGCGCCGTCGTCCGCCCCGCCCGCAGACACAAGTCCACCTCCCCCGCCACCTCCAGCCTCCCGCCCCCCGCTGCGTACCCCACCCCCAGCCCCGATGCCGTCAAGACGGCAACGGGTCCGGCCTTGACGGGTTCGGTTGAATCTGGTGGTTTCATGCCCATGAACATTGAATCACGGGTCACCGGGTTTATCGAAGAAAATTGTTACCTGGTCTCCAACCCCGACACGCGCGAAACCGTCGTCCTGGATCCGGGCGATGACGCCGCCAGGCTGCTGGCCCGCCTCCAGGACATGCAGGCCGTCGTCGTCGCCTATCTGCTGACGCATGGCCACGTGGACCATGTCACCGCGCTCGCCGCGCTGGCCGACGCCCGCCCCGCCCCCGTCTATCTGCACCCCCTCGACGCCGCCTGGTGCTTCACGCCGCGCAACGACCTGCCCGGCTTCTATGCCGCCCCGGCCCGCCCCAACGCCCCCCTCCGCCCCGTGGCGGAAGGCGATGTCCTGGAACTGGCCGGCGCGCGCTGGTCGGTGCTCGACACCCCCGGCCACACCCCCGGCGGCGTCTGCTTCCGGCTCGAACCCGACCGGGCCCTCTTCACCGGCGACACTCTCTTCCGAGGCACCGCCGGCCGCACCGACCTGCCCGGCGGCGACGCCCGCGAACTCGCCCGCTCCCTCCGCAAACTCGCCGCCCTCCCCGACGCCCTTCCGATCTACCCCGGACATGGCGACCCCTCCACCATCGGGTACGAGAAAACACACAACTACTTCCTGCAATCTCTTCGCTGACCCCGCGGCACCGGGCCCGTCAGATCAGGCCGTGAATCAGCCGATAGGCCACGGAGCCCGGCGGCGGAATCGCCGGCAAATCAGCCGGATCAAACCAGCGCGCTTCGGCGATTTCATCCGCCTGCAACGCCAGCTCGCCGGAAGCCCATCGGGCCTTGAACGCCAGCATGAGCTGGTTGGGATACGGCCAGGGCTGGCTGCCCGCATAGACAACATCCCCCACCTCAAGGCCGGTTTCTTCGCGCACCTCGCGCCGGACCCCGTCCTCCGCCGACTCCCCCACCTCCAGATACCCCGCCAGGCACGTGTAGAGATCCGGAATCCGCTGCACGTGACGCGCCAGCAGGATTTCCCCCTCTTTCTCCACCCGCACGATCACCGCCGGCGAAATGGCCGGATAGGCCATGTGCCCGCACGCCGTGCATCGCCGCGCCATCTCGGCGGGATGATCCTCCAGCGGTTCGCCGCAGACCCCGCAATAGGCATGCGCCGCCCGCCAGTTCAAAAGGCCCAGCGCACGGCAGGCCAACGCGGCCAGCGGCGACTCGTCCGCAATCAGCCGACGCACCCGCAGCCATTCATGACCGGCCGGCGCATCCTCCGTCGTTCCCCCCAGCGCCACCGCCCGCACCCCCTGGGGCTTCACGACAAACGAATCCAGCACCTCGCGCCCGCCGCCTGCCTCTTCCCCCGCCGGTTCCAGCGTGCCGGCGCGCACCAGCAGCTGGCCGTCGCAAAAACACAACGCGCCGGATGCCGCCCCCTTCACCGTCACCCTTCCTTCTTCCAGCGCGGCAGGTTGAATTCCAGGATCTCCGACAGAATGTCGCGCACCGTCCTGGTCAGCTTCCATTCCGGATAGTGCGACTGGAACTTGGACACATCGCTGACCCACCAGATGTGGTCGCCGACGCGGTTGGTCTCCACATATGTCGTCTTCATCCGGCGGCCGGTGAGTTCCTCGCACAGCGCCACCGCCTCCATCATCGAGCAGTGACTGAACCGGCTACCGCCCATGTTGTACACTTCCCCCGGCCTCGGCGCGCGGTGGAAGTGCTCGAACGACGCCACCAGATCCTCGCTGTGGATGTTGTCGCGCACCTGCTTGCCCTGGTAGCCGAAAATCCGGTACTCGCGGCCCGTCGCCGCGCATTTCATCAGATAGGCCAGAAACCCGTGCAGCTCCGCCCCCGAATGCCGCGGCCCCGTCAGGCAGCCGCCCCGGAACACCCCCGTCTTCATGCCGAAATACCGCCCGTATTCCTGTACCATCACATCCGCCGCCACCTTCGACGCCCCGAACAGCGAATGCGTCGTCTGGTCAATGCTCATCGTCTCGTCAATGCCCTTTTCCGCGTACGGCCCCGCCACGCATTCCCAGCGCGTGTCCCGTTCCTCCAGCGGCAGGCGGTTCGGCGTGTCGCCGTACACTTTGTTGGTCGACGTGAACACAAACGTCGCCTCCGGAGCCATCTGGCGCGCCGCCTCCAGCAGATTCAGCGTCCCCTGCGCATTCACGCCGAAATCGGTGAAGGGCTCCCGCGCCGCCCAGTCGTGCGACGGCTGCGCCGCCGTGTGCACCACCAGATCAATGGATCCCGCCTTCTCCAACACGCCGCGCACCGCGTCGAAATCGCGGATGTCCGCCGATACCGGCGTAAACGCTTCCCCCAGCGCCTGCCGCAGCTCCTCCACCGCCCATTTCGTGGAGGCCTCCGGACCGAAAAAATACTCCCGCAGATTGTTGTCCACCCCGATGACGCGCCACCCCATGCGACCGAAATGCCGCGCCGTCTCCGATCCCACCAAGCCGCCCGAACCTGTCACCAGAACCGTATGCATGCCTCAAAACCTGCCACAACCCCCGTGAAAAGTCTTGTCCGAACTTTCCATCCCGACAGACATGGCCTAGACTCCCGGGCATGGACACCCTGTTGACCTCCATTGCCGACGTCCTGCTCGGCCGCCGGCAAACCCTGGCCACGGCCGAATCCTGCACCGGCGGCATGGTCGGCGCGGCCCTGACCCGGCTGCCCGGCAGTTCCGCCTGGTATGCCGGTGGCGTGGTCGCCTATTCCAACGCGCTCAAAACCTCCCTGCTCGGGGTTCCCCCGGAACTTCTCAACGCCCACGGAGCCGTTAGCGCCGAAACCGCCCGCGCCATGGCCGAAGGCGCCCGACGCCGATGCGGCACCGACTGGGCCGTTTCCCTCACCGGCATCGCCGGCCCCGGCGGCGGATCCCCCGATAAACCCGTCGGCCTCGTCTTCATGGCCGTCGCCGGCCCGGCCGAAACCCCCACCTTCGAACACCGCTTTCACGGCTCCCGCGAACAAATCCGCCAAGACGCCACTGCCGCCAGCCTCCGGCACCTGCTCGATTTGCTTCCACATAGTTAATTAACTGTGTGGGGATTTTATTGATAAAATAAGTCGAATTCAGCCGTTTTTTATAATAAACAGCGATACATAGTTAATTAAGTATTTTGCCGTCCCGGCCGCCTCTGGAACTCCCGCCGGCCGGGAAAACGGATTCAGGCCGATGACGGCGCGACCGGGAAACGGCAGGTGACCCGGACGCCCCCCGGTTCCCCGTCCCCGACGTCCAGCGCCCCCCCGAACACCTCGGCGCGATGCCGCATGATGCGCAGCCCGCTGCCCCCCTCGCGATCCGGCTTCCGGCTGGCGGACATCCCGCAGCCGTTGTCTTCAATGACCAGGCGGCCCCCGCCCTCGTCGTAATCCAGCGTAATCACCACCTGCGTGGCCTGACCGTGCTTCACGGCGTTGCTCACCGCCTCCAGCGCGATCAGATACAAATGCTCGGCCGTCGCCGCATCCCGCGGCCGCCCTTCCCGCTCGGCATAGAATTCGACGGACTGGCCAAACAGCGCCGACGATTCCTCCGCCAGCCGCCGCAACGCATCCGGCAGACCGTCTTCGGTCAAGGCCACCGGCGCCAGCCCGCGCGCAATGCGCCGCACCTGGCTCACCGCTTCCTTCAGCGTGGCCGCGATCTGGTCCGCCTCCTCCTGCCCGTCGCCGGACTTCTGGCGGTAGGCGCTGAATAAATACATCACCCCGGTCAGTTTCTGCCCCAGCGAGTCATGCAGGTCCCGGCCGATCCGGGCCTTCTCATGCCCGCTGATGCGCAATACCTCGTCTTCCAGTTCGCGCCGTTCCTCCATCACCGCCTCCAGCCGGCGGTTGGCGTCGGCCAGCTCCGCCGTCCGGCGGCTCACCAGGGCTTCAATCCGCCGCGACCGCCCCGCCAGCAGCAGCAGCGCCCCCGCCAGCGCCAGCGAAAGCACCGTGCCCGTCCCCGCCACCCGTTCCGGAAGCCGCGACCGCTCTCCCGCCCAGTACGCCGGGTCCGCCTCTGCCACGAATTGCCATTCCTGGTTCGCCAGGCTGAAATGCCGCGCATAGGACCAGGCCTCGTCCGATGCCGGCGTCTCCCGGGGCGCCGCCTCCAGGCGCGCCCGGACGCCGCGCGCTTCGCCGCCCATGGCGCCGGCCAGAATGCGCCCCGGCTGGAACAGGCCGATGGCAAACCCCGCTAGGTCCCGCGCGCCCGGCCCGGCCGGATACAGAATCGGCGCATACATGTACAAGTCGCGCGCCGCGGAGGAAGCGGACGGCAGCCCCACCGGTTCGCCGCCCAGGGCAAACACCCCCCAGCGACGCATGGATTCAATGGCCGCCCGATCCTCCTCCCGCGCCGTGAAATCATACCCTTCTGGAAGCCCCAGCCCCCCCGGCGGCGTCTGATAGGTCAGCGGATAGTACGCCGCCTGGACCTCCATGGGCGTGAATCCCCCGGTCCCGTCGGATCGCACCAGCGTCCGCTTCAGCGCCTGCCCCTCGAAAGCCTCCCGCATCTCATGCGGAATGCTCTGCGCAAACCCATAGGCCCCCAGAATCCGGCGCTGGTAGATCATCCCCTTGCGCACGATCTCCTCGAACGCCTCCGGCGTCACCTGGTCCGACAGGCTGTGCAGCTGACGGATCGAATCCAGCACTTCCATGAACAACTGGATCTCCCGCAGGGTCCGCTCGAACAGCTTGTCCGCCGCCTGCTGGAATTCCCCTTCGATCCGCGCCTGCTCCTGGCGGTGCTGCGACACCGCCATCCAGCCTGTCGCCCCCAGCCCCAGCGACAGCACCAGCGCCGCCAGAATCACCTGCCCGCGGGCCGTGCGCAATCCCCGCCCCCGCTCCGCCGCGCCTGGTTCCGTCTTCCTATGCATGCCACCGCGACTCTACACCCGGCCCAGCCCCCCGCGCGACTGAAAACCCGCAGCAATAGGCAGGAGACCCCCATGGGCTTGTCCCATGGGTGAATCAAGTCCACCCCAACCCGCCACACCCTCACAAACGCCGCACCGCAACCACACCTCCGCGGAAACCGCGGAAACCCCGTTTCCCGTTTGCCAAACCGCGCCCTCCGTGCAACACTTCCTGCGGCGGACCAATGACTATTCCGGACCCCATTTCCAGGCCCTCCGGCTTTACCCTGATCGAGGTGCTGGCCTCGCTTGGCCTCTGCGCCCTGCTCGCGGCCGCCACGGCCTCC
>JAHDSS010000467.1 GCA_018432565.1 Kiritimatiellia bacterium | reverse complement strand
GCCGATGACTCCGTGGCCGGCGACTACCGCCGGAAACTCCGCCAGGCCCTGCGGGAAGCCGCCCCGGCCGGCTCCGAGGCCCGGCGAAAGCTGGACGCTCCCTGAGCGGCCGGCGGGCGTCTGCCGGTTTCCGCAACGCAAAGAATGGGGGAGATCGTGCAGCCAAACCGCCCGGTTGTTCCGGCGAGAGACCCCGGTCTTAATCGGATCATACCGTGAACAGGGTAAAACCGCCATGAGGAAATCATGAAATCAAGACAGAGCGCATGCCGCAATCTGCGGACGGAGGTGGTCAACACCTTCGACGACAGCCCGGTTTCGGCCTTCGCCTATGACTACGACGCCGCCGGGCGACGCACGGAGCGGGTGGATTCCGGGTTGACGACCAACCTGTTCGGTTACAACATGAGGTCCGAACTGGCAGATGCGATCATGGGCACCAACGTCTATGCCTACCTCTACGACCCCATCGGCAACCGCCAACTGGCCAGCGTCAATGAGGTCACGAACCTGTACCAGGCCAACGAACTGAACCAGTACACCAACATCAATGAGGGAGCCGTCGAGCCCGTTTACGATGCCGATGGCAATATGACCTCCTATGGCAGTTGGCAGTTTACCTGGGACGCCGAAAACCGGTTGGTGAAGGTCGCCCCCCATTACCTGATCACGGGCAGCCGGATCTATGAGTACGGATATGACTTTATGAGCCGCCGTGTAAAGAAGACGGAGAAGCGGTACACAATGCCGATGTCCACATGGACTATGCGGACGTTCGATTACGACGGATGGAACATAATTCGGGAGCGCGTAGAGTTTGATGGCGCGGTTTCAACCAACCAGTATGTCTGGGGGCTCGATCTTTCCCAATCTCTCCAAGGCGCCGGCGGTGTTGGCGGCTTGCTCATGGTCGTGAAGGGTAGGGCGAACCCTCCGGGTGAGCCGCTTTTCCCCTCCTGCGATGCCAACGGCAATATCTCCGAATATGTGGATGGCGGCGGAAGCGTGGTCGCCCAGTACGAATACGACGCCTTCGGGAATGAGATATCCCGCAGTGGCGCAGAGGCGCAGAGTATTCCCTTCCGGTTCAGCACAAAATACTTTGATGACGAAACAAGCCTGTACTACTACGGCTACAGATATTATAGCCCTACACTTGGTCGGTGGATCAACAGGGATCCACTAGTTGAAAATGCCTTTTATCTCGCTTTTGCACAAAGGAATTTAGGATTGTTTGTAAAAGCGTTTGTAGAAGTTAGTGAGCAAAGCATAAACGCGTATTGCTTATTAACAAACGAACCCGTAGGAAAGTATGATTATCTTGGTTTACAAGACGGCGGCACATGCACATACTTTTGCATTGCACATCCCTTTACAAGTTATTTTTGCGTCCTAAGCGTGAACAATTGTAAACCGTGCTATGATTGCGTAACATGGTTCTTTGGTCAACCTATCTTACCCCCTGGCCAGAGAGCCCCTTGGTGGTTTTGGTATTCCATGGCCTGTTCGCTTGTCCTTGTTTGAAAATGAGGTGAACAAATTGTGAGAAAAGTAGAATTTCTAGTATTTATTCTTCCTATAATAATAGCGATAATTGCATTCATTGTTGTAGGTATATCAAAAATATTTAATTGATAGCGTGAAGGGGTTACCCATAATCTATAATAATGATGACGGATTACAATGGAGGGGATAATGAATGTTAGTTGGAACAAGTGTGAAGGGGGCGCATGGTGTTCGTTGAACAAGGTGGATCTGCCGCATGTGCATTTTAATGGCATGGAGGGGGTGTATGTCATCTGGCATGGCGGGCCGACTCCGAAGGTTGTCCGCGTCGGCCAAGGCGTGATCCGCGACCGCCTTAACGCCCATCGCCAAGACAAAGAAATCCAGGCTTATGCCGGCCTTAATTTGTATGTGACCTGGGCAAGAATGGATGCCCAAAATCGCGACGGAGTGGAAGCATTTCTGGCAACCACACTGAAACCGCTGATTGGCGATCGTTTTCCTGATGTGGTCCCGATCTCTGTGAACCTGCCATGGTGAGATACGGCGAAAGAGGAAACTATGAGTAAAGGGGTCAGTCCTATAAAGGGGTCAGTCCTATAATCTATAAAACAGATTGACGGCAGAATGGTGGATATGGTTTAAGCGGAGGCATGCCAAGGAAGCCACGAGTGGAATATGCGGGGGCGGTTTACCATGTGATGAGCCGGGGGAACCATTCGCAGAAGGTTTTCAGGGGGGATGAGGATTGCGCGATGTTTCTGGAGACGCTAGGGGAGGCGTGCGGGCGGACGGGGTGGCAGGTGCACGCGTATGTCCTGATGGGGAACCACTACCATCTGCTGCTGGAAACGCCGGAGGCGAATCTGGTGGCGGGGATGCAATGGGTGCAGAGCACCTATACCAAGCGGTTCAATGCCCGCCACCGCGAGTGGGGGCATCTGTTTCAGGGGCGGTACAAGGCGATTCCGGTGGAGGCTGGGAGCGGTTATTTCCCGACGGTCGCGACCTATATCCACCTCAACCCCGTTCGGGTGAAGGGATATGATTTTGCGCGGCAGCGGCTGGCGGACCACCGCTGGAGCAGCTATCCGGCGTACGTAGGCAAGAGGCAGAGGCCTGAATGGCTATGCGCCAGCAGGGTGCTGGACGGTCTCGGCCTGTGCGATACGGCGGCGGGCCGACGGAAATACGCGGAATATATGGCGGGGCGGGTGGAGGACGTGCGGCATAGCGACCAGCCGTGGAAGGCTGACGAGAATTGGCAGAAGATTCGCCGGGGATGGCATGTTGGCGGAGAGGGGTTCCGTCTGGAGCTGCTGGACCGAGTCGAGGAGGCGCTGCATCGGGGCAAGCGGGAATCGTTTGGGGGGGAGGAGACACGGGAGCATGGAGAGGCTTGCGCGGAAGCCTGGATTCGCAAGGGCATGGCTGCGCTGGGGTTGTCAGATGCCGATCTGGCGGGGCTGAAGATGAATGCCCCCGAGAAGTACGCATTGGCGTGGCTGGCGCGACGAAACGCCAGCGTCCGCCCTGCGTGGATAAAGGAGCGGTTGAAGATGGGAACGGCGACCGGGTTTGCCGACTTCCTGGGCCGGTTGGAACGGGCTCGGCGCGGGCAGTGGGGCTATGCGCCATGGAGCAAGGTGAGGGGACTGGCGCGCAAGGAAGGTCGCCTCCAAAATTATAAATTATAGGACTGACCCCTATTCTCT
>JAHDSS010000580.1 GCA_018432565.1 Kiritimatiellia bacterium | reverse complement strand
GGCTGCTGTCGGCAGAAGGCGCGGCGGCGCCGGCGGGCCGTGCCGCCCGCACCGGGAGGGGCCGGTCATGAACATCGCGGTGGCGTGCGGAGGAACGGGCGGGCATGTGTTCCCGGGGCTGGCGACGGCGCATGAACTGCTGCGCCGCGGACACGACGTGACCCTGTGGCTGACGGGACGGGACACCGAACAAGCCGCGCTGCGGGACTGGGACGGTCCCGTGGTGCAGGTGGCGGCGAGGGGTCTGCCGTCCGGCGTTTCCCTGAAGTCCCTGGGTGCGGCGTGGCATCTGGCACGTGCGGTGCGCCGGTGCCGGGCGCTGATGCGCCGGAATCCCCCGGACGTGCTGCTGGCGATGGGGTCCTACGCGTCGGTCGGGCCGTGCGGCGCCGCGCGCCTCCTGGGGGTGCCCATCGTGCTGCACGAAGCCAACGTGATTCCCGGGCGGGCGGTGCGGCTGTTTGCGGGCTCGGCCGCCGCCGTGGCCGCCGGCTTCGAGGAAACCCGGTTCCATCTGCGCCGCGGACGGATCACCGTGGTCGGCCTGCCGCTCCGCGAAGAACTGACGGAAGCGGCGGCGGCCCTGCCGCCGCGCGCCCGGGCCGTGCACTCGCCGTTCCGCCTGCTGGTGGCGGGCGGCAGCATGGGGGCCCACCGCCTGAACGAAGTGCTCGTCGAGACGCTCGGACGCCTGAAGCGCGCGGGCGTGGAGATCCACGCCACGCACCTGACGGGCGTGCAGGATGAGGCCGCCGTGCGCGAAGGCTACCGCGCCGCCGGCGTGGAGGCCGACGTGATCGCCTTCACCAAGTATCTCGCCCCGCTATATCACGCCGCGGATCTCGCCATCTGCCGGGCGGGCGCCTCGACCTGCGCCGAGCTGGCGTTCTTCGGCGTGCCGGCGCTCTTCGTGCCGTATCCGCTGGCGGCCATGGACCACCAGACCGCCAACGCGCGCGCGCTGGAAAAGCGCGGCGCGGCCGACGTCGTGGAGGAATCGGCGCTGACGCCCGGCTGGCTGGAGGCCTATCTGGCGCAGACGGTGGAGCGACCCGAGCGCCTGGAGCGGATGCGCGAAGCCGCCCGGCGCGAGGGCGTCCGCAACGGCACGCAGGCCCTGGC
>JAHDSS010000298.1 GCA_018432565.1 Kiritimatiellia bacterium | reverse complement strand
GCCGGCGTCAACGCCAACAACAACTTCGGCGGCGGCATCAACGCCAGCCTGACCAGCACCGACGGCAACACCGGCCTGCTCGGCGGCGGCGCCATGGCCTTCCTCGTGGACGTGGATGCCAGCTTCAATGTCACCGGCGACGGCATCGCCCTCGACCTGGAAACCACCGACCAGGGCGATATCACTGCCGGCCTGGTGGACATCCATGCCGACATGAACGGTCTGCGCGGCATCGAACTCACCGCCAACAGCCTGCACGGCTCCGCCATCGCCCTGCTGTCGGATGTGAACGTGCAGCAGAATGGCGCCGCCGGCATCTTCGCCGACCTCACGGCGGCGGAGGATGCCGCCCTGGCCGTCACCGATTCCGATTCCGTCGGCAACACCGGACGCGGACTCAATGCCCAGCTGAATGCCGGAGAGGATGCCTACTTCTTCGCCGGCGACTTCGCCGCCGAAGACCTCGACGACGTGTTCAACTTCTCCGAGGATCTCGGCCCCCTGGTGGACCTGATCCCGACCGGTGCCGTTGACTTCAGCGGCAACGGCAACGGCGGCCTGTTCGTGGATGCCCTCAGCACCGGCGGCGATGTCATCCTGGGCCTCAATGGCGCCTCCGCCAACCACAACGCCAACATGGGCTTCAACCTGAACCTCACGGCCGCGAACGGCGGTGTCCTCGGCGATGTCCTCTGGACCACCGCCACCAACAACGGCGGACACGGGCTGACCCTCGACCTGGCCGGAACCGGCGGAAATTCCGAAGCCATGCTGACGCGGGTCACCACCGCCGACAACGGCGGCAACGGGATCAACATCCTCGACAACTATACCGGCAACCTCTTTGTCGGCGGCGAGCGCCTGACCTCCATCAACAATGACGCCAACGGCGTCCGGATCATCTCCGACGGCGTCGGCCTCCTCGAATTGGACTTCGGCGGCGGCGGCGCCAGCGGCGGCTTCAGCTCGTTCTTCGGCAACGGCAACCGCGACTTCCGCTACAACAACGGAACGGCGATCACAGTAGATGCCCAGAACAACTGGTGGGGCGTGGCTCCCCCGGCCGCCGGACAGTTTGCCGGCGATATCGATTGGACCAACTGGCTGCTGGCCGCTCCCTGAGCCGCCCCCCGGCTCCCCCGGCCCCTCCCCCGCGGGAGGGGCTTTTCGTTGGCGTCAGGCGACTCCCCCCTATACCCGTCACCGCGCGCGCAGCAGCAGCCACGGCCACAATTCGGGCGTGGCCGCCAGCCGCCGGTCCACGTTGTTCCGCGGCAGGTTCCAGCGCGTATTGCCCACCGCCCCCGCCGCCCCCGGCCCGGTTCCCGCAGCTGCCTGCAATCCCATCGCGGTCAGCTCCGCGCCCAGATCCTCCCGGACATTGCCGTTGGGCCACGCCAGCAGCGGCAGGCTCCACTCCGGGATGCGCTGCTGCAGCAGCTCCAGGCAGGCCCGCAGGTCGGCCAGGGCCTCCTCCCGGCTCACCCCGTCCAGCAGCAGATGGCGATGCCCGTGCGGCCCGAATCGCACCAGCCCGCTAGCGCCCATTTCCCGAATCTGATCCCACGTCAGAAATTCCCGCGCCGCGGCCTCCACGGCGTCGCGCGCGCCAACGGTTCCCGGCGGTGACGCCTTTCTTCGTTCAATCTCCTCATCCGGCAGGCCCGCCGTCTGCCACCAGAACGGCACCCGGTTTTCCACCGCGTCCGTGGACAAAAACACCGTGGCGGGAATCCCCAGCTCCCGAAGCACCGGAAACGCCACATCAAAATTGTCCGCCCATCCGTCGTCGAACGTGACGGCAAACGACGCGCACTCCGGCGGCACCCCCCCCTCCAGCCAGTCGG
>JAHDSS010000589.1 GCA_018432565.1 Kiritimatiellia bacterium | reverse complement strand
CTGTTCTACGGGCCGCGGCTGCCGCTGCCGCCCGGACGGGTGGCCGTGGAACTGCTGTTTTCGTCCGACGCGCCCGACGGCGCGGATCTGGGCCGCCTGGCCGCGCGGTTCGGCGTCGGTGAAGTCGTCGGGGACACGCCGGTTCGGGCGGGCGTTCCCGCCCGGCTGGAGATCCCGGTGGAGTCCAACCGGCCGTTCACGGTGGCGCTGCACTACAGCCGCGCGCACGACATGACGTTGCACGCTGTCACGATCGAAGCGATGCCGGATGCCGCCCCGGGAGAAGACCGGCCGTGAAACGCCGGATCCTGTTTCTGAAGGTGGCGGTCAGCCTCGGGTTCATCGGGCTGCTGGCGGCCACGCTGGACATGGAGGAGCTGCTGTCGCAGGCGCGCGGAGCGGACCCCGTCTATCTGCTGGCGTGCGTGCTGTTTTCCTTCCTGATGGTGGCAGCCAGCACTTGGAAGTGGTGGTACCTGCTGCGCAAGCAGGGGCATCCGCTGCCGTTCCGCAATCTCTTCCGCTGGTATTTCATCGGCTACTTCTACTCGAATTTCGTGCCGTCGAACGTGGGCGGGGACGTGGCGCGGGCCTGGCTGGCGGGGCGGCGGTGCGGGTCGGGCAGCGCGGCGCTGATCAGCATCTTTGCCGAACGGTTCACGGGCAGCCTGGTGCTGCTGGCGCTGGCGCTGGCCATGCCGTTTCTGCCGGGCGGCCTCTGGCGGCATCCCGCCGTCTGGCCGGTCATGCTGCTGGCCCTGGGCCTGCTGGCGGGGGCGGTCGCGCTGATGGCGTTCGGGCGCGCCGCGGCGCGCTCGGCCTGGCTCGCGCGGCTGGCCGGCCGCCTTCGCCGCGTTCTGCACGCGGATCGCCCGGGGCGCGCTCAGCGGGCGTGGGACCGGGCGGCGGGGAAGGTTGAGACGCTCGGCGCCAAGGCCGGGCAGCTGCTGGAGGTGTTCCGGAGCGATCCCCGCGCCGCATGGGTCGTGCTGGCCCAGACGGTCCTGTTTTATCTGATGACGGTCGTCAACGTGCTGCTGGGCTATCGCGCGTTCGGCGCCTGGCCGGATGCCGGCGGCATCGCCGCCGCGCTGCCCGTCGCCATGCTGGTGGGCATGATTCCGATCACCCTGGGCAACCTGGGCATCGCCGAAGGCGCCTACGTGGTGTATTTCGGGCTGACCGGCATGAGCCGCGAACTGACCTTGGCCATGGGCCTGCTGCTGCGGCTCAAGATCATCCTGCTCGGTCTGGTCGGCATGGCGGTGCAGGCCGGCGAGCGCATGGATGGCCTGCGCCGCGCGGATTCTGCTACAGACGAATCTTCTCCCGGCGCGCCGTCTTCGACACTCGCCCCCCCGAAAGGCGGCCAGCATGACCTCTGATCCCGCGTTTCCCCGGCCAAATCCGCCCCCGGGATGGATGGGGCCGGTTCGGACGCACGCTGCTGGCGTCGATGGGCCTGATGCCGGCAATCTGGCTGGCGGTGCGGGGATGGGAGGGGGGCAACTCCAATGCATCCTGTCGGTGCATGGGAATGCGGACATGGTTGGATTCATGTATTCTGAGAACAAAAGTTCAATCCAATCTTTTGGAAGGCCGCATGGAGAAGCAGGTGCGTGGTGGTCGATGCATGTGAATGAAAGTTGTGGGATACGGTGCTGGCGACCTTGCAAGCCGAGTGCGACGAGTCTCCGGTCAGGAAAACCTCTTGAGGCCGGCCTTCCAGACGAAGTCGGATCATAAGGAATATCAGGCCATGCCTCTCACAGGTAAATGTGCAGAAAATGGGACAACGCCAGCGGAGCGTTGGCGTGGCGTCCGGCGGCGACTCTTCCCGCCTCTTTTGTTCATTGTGCTGCAAACGGGGTTTCTCAGCTTCGCCGGAGCCGCCTGGTGGGCGGTATGCAACAACTCCCTGTATGGCCGCGGTGCGTGGATCGTCGGCAAGGACGAAGGGAAGTTCGTGTTTCAGACCTACGAATTCATGTTCCGCCCGCTTAAGGATTCAATGGTCCGTCTAAACGCGTCCATGGGATTCCAGGAAATTCTGTACCGGGAGCCCGAGGATGCATCGCGCCGGCTGACGCGCCTCCGGGCGGAGTGCGCGATTGGGTCGGGGGGATATCTGTGGATTATTCTGCGAAAGGGGCCTGAAGGGCTCCAGGCGTTGAGAATCTCGCGCTGGTCCGAGCGACCGTCGGGATTTTTTCGCTTCGGTTCCGAGGGCGATTTGCTCCACGCAGAGACATTCAACATTCCCGACCTCGAAAACATGACTCAAGTCGACCTGCGATTCGAACCCGGCACGCATGTCATTTCCATTAATGGAGCCGAGATCCGGCGCATTGCGGATCCTTCTCCCGCTGTCGGACGCTTCGGCTTCCGTGGATGTGGCAATGTCCGTGTGCTTTGCGGGGTAAAGAACATCCGCATGGATTTTGAGGATCCCCAGGCATCCTCGCGGCGATGGAGTGTGACGGAGAAATTCAACACCCGCCGGGAGATCCGGCGGTTGCTCCCCCCGATGCTCCTCGTCGCCCTGATGGTTCTGGGCTTGCGCGCGTGGCGGCGGTGGATTGTGGATATGCTGTTGGCACCCGAGCCGCGAGGCGTGTTTCACTTCCGTGACGATATCGCGACCACCGGCGCTCTGGCTGGCGCCGCGCTGGCGGCCCATGCGGGCATCGCGACAGCCATTCCCTTCAGTTTTCTCGCGGCAGAAGCCTCCACATGGATTCTTCTTGCGGCAAGCCGGCGTGGCGCGGGGCTGCCGCCAACCTCGCGGTCCAAGGTTATCGCTGGTCTGGCCTTCGCCGCCGTCGGATTGCTCCTGGTGTTTGGCGCGACAGGCAGGCACGGCCGGTTCCTCGGCCGCCATCGCATGGCCAGCCCGGGCAACATGTCCTATGTCCACCTCGATGCCCTCCTCCTCGATCCGCCAAGCGCCGCCGCCACTGGGCCGTTCCGACTCGATGCCCCTGTCACCGTGATGCCGGGGCGTCCGCTGTTCGTTCCTGGTCGCGCCTATCGGGGCCAGCGGATCCGGATGGCATTTGTGCCGGATGCCAACACCACGCTCGACCTTGTGTTTCATCAACAGACGTTTCGTACGCGAGGCGATCCAAACGGAGAACCCATCCTCTATCAGCGGCGAACGCTTCGGTTGACCACCCGCGCAGATGCTGCCTCTGGGTTGAGCCCGATGATGAACACCCGAGTGAACCCGGTCTACCGCATGAATAGCGTTGTCATTCCCGGCGAAACAAACACTCTGGAGCTGACCAGCGGGCCGCGCGGCGTTACTCTCCGACTCAATGGCGAATTGACCGAGTATCCGGGGATCCAGCTGTTGGCTCGTGGCGAGACCGGGGTCATGGTTTTCGAAAACAGCGTGCGCATCGAAACGCTAGACATCGTCCCGCTCGAAGCCGAAGACGGAGCTTCGCCAGCACGCGACGCGGTCGCGTGGCTCTGGCCGTTCGCCATAGCGGTGACACTGCTTTGGCCGGTCAACCGGCGCGATTGGCTTGCGCATGCCGGATTGTGCGCAGCCGCTGCATTTCCCATCCTCCTTTATTTCGCAGGCGCATGGTTCCTCTCTCCCGGCACGCTGTTTTTTCTGGGCGCGGAGAGAGTGCTCTGGATGGACCTCCTTCTTGTTTCGAGCATGGTTGCGTATCTTGGACTCGTGCTCTTGCTCCGACCCTCGTGCCGCGCCGCCCCGGTGGCGTTCAATCTAGCCGCAATCGCCCTCATTGTCTTCACCGCCCTTACGATCTGGGATCACCTCCCCGATGATCACCGGCTGAAATCCAAATGGCAGGCGCATGTCATCCTCCCTGCCGGAGAGCCTGCCAAGGTCCGCCGGGGCGATGTCCCGTGGTACGCCGACAACCGCCGGATTGGCGCGAATACCTACATGATCCACCAGCAGTTCGGCGGACGGACGATCGCCATGCCTAAACCGCCAGGCAGCGTCCGAATTTTCGGTCTTGGCGGCAGTCAGGCATGGGGCTCCGGAGCGGCGGACAGCTCGTCCACGTTTTACGCTCTCCTCGGTCAGGAACTCGTACGAAATGGATTGCCGGTGGAGATGCTCAACGCCGGCGTCAACGGCAAGGGCATTCCAAATCTCCTGGTCTATCTCCGGGAGATTCTGGTTCTGTTTGAGCCGGATGTTCTGATCATGGACATTGGCCTTAACGACAGCGCCGGCTTGCGGCAGATTCGCTCTGAGGTCTCGCGCGACAAGCACCGCATGTCGTTGCTCGATCTGTACCGCCAGATCCTCGATTTCGCGGCGGAGCGCGGCATCGATGTGATCCTTTGCCAGGAACCGATGAGTTGGGAATTGCCGCTGCGCCCCGATACCGCCCTGTACGACGGCCTGGCCGACCTGACCCGCCGCGCCGGAGGCCGGGTGATTTCGCCCCAGGCTGTGCTGCGCGAAGCCGAAGCCTCGGCGTTTGTCTGGTGGGATACCGCCCACCTCGCGCCCCACGGCCATGTGCTTCTCGCCCGTCTCCTTGCGCCCGAAACCGAGTCCGTCGTTCGATGCCGCCTCAGCCGCTCCGCCTCTGGCGTGAAGACATCTCCGCCGTAGACCTTCTCGTTTCCCCAACATAGACGCCATAGCGTTTCCGCGGCAGCGGATCTCGTGTGCCCAGCATGGGCGTGAACTCGTCAACTGAAAGGAGTTGGCCGGAAAGCAGTGACAGCAACCGTAGCGAAAGACAAGGCCGTGCCCGCGAGGGAGCGAGCTGAAAGAAGTCCGTAGCAAAGGCGCGACCGCAGG
>JAHDSS010000463.1 GCA_018432565.1 Kiritimatiellia bacterium | reverse complement strand
CGGAACGGAGACGGGTCGGCGTGGCACAACAACCACGGCCGGAACTGGCAGGCGCTGATGGCGCGCGAGTGGTAGGGGTCAGGCGTCCACGAGGTCGCGGGAGGGGAAGAGCGGATCGCTGGTGACGTGGATGCCGAGGCGCTTGAGGCCGGCTTCGTCGCCGGCGGCGGGGATATGGGTGGAATGCAGTTCGGTGCCGGCGAGTTCCTTGAGGCCTTCCATGGCGGCTTGGGCGGAGGGGTTGGCGGTGGCGCTGATGCAGAGGGCGACGAGGGTTTCGTCGAGGCTCATGCTTTCGTGCCTGCGCCCGAGGATGTCGCGCTTGAGGGTGCCGATGGAGCGGGTGACGGCGGGGGGCAGCAGATGGATGCGGTCGGGGATGCCGGCGAGCTGTTTGACGGCATTGAGCACGACGCTGGAGGCGGCGTGCATGAGAGGGGAGTTCTTGCCGGTGACGAGGGAGCCGTCGCGCAGCTCGAGGGCGGCGCCGCAATAGATGCCGAGGTGGCCTTTCTGCCTGGCGGCGCCGTCGAGGGCGGCCTGGCGGGCGGGGAGGACGACGCGGCGGTCGTCGGGGCGGATGCCGAGTTCCTGCATGAGTTTTTCGACGCGGTGGACGGCGTCGAGATCGGCGAGGCCGAGGGCGTATTCGCAGGCATAGCGGAAGTAGCGGCGGAGGACTTCCTGGCGGGCGGCTTCGCGGACGATGCCGTCGTCGAGGAGTCCGGCGGAGATGCGGTTGACGCCCATGTCGGTGGGGGAGCGGCAGGAGAGGTCGGCGCCGATGCGCCGGAGGATGCTCCGGACGACGGGGAAGGCATCGATGTCGCGGTTGTAGTTGACGGCGGCGGCGCCGTAGGCGTCGAGGTGGAAGGGATCGATGAGATTGACGTCGCGGAGGTCGGCGGTGGCGGCTTCGTAGGCGACGTTGACGGGGTGCTTGAGGGGGAGATTCCAGACGGGGAAGGTTTCGAACTTGGCGTAGGCGGCGGTTCGTCCGGCGCGGTGTTCGTGGTAGAGCATGGCGAGGCAGGTGGCGAGCTTGCCGCTGCCGGGGCCGGGGCCGGTGACGACGACGAGGGGGCGGGTGG
>JAHDSS010000309.1 GCA_018432565.1 Kiritimatiellia bacterium | reverse complement strand
TGGCTGGGATTACTTTGACGAGCTGCTGGCGCGCATCCGCGAAATCCGGGCCTCCGAAAAGCGGTTTTACCAGAAAGTACGCGATTTGTTCGCCTTAAGCACCGATTACCGGCCGGGCGACTCCGAGGCCCAGCTCTTTTTTGCCGAGACGCAGAACAAGCTGCTGTATGCCGTCACCGGAAAGACGGCGGCCGAGCTGGTGGTGGCCCGTGCCGACCCGAAGGCGCCCAATATGGCGCTGACGAACTGGAGCGGGTCGCGCGTTCGCCGGCAGGACGTGTTTGTGGCCAAGAATTATCTGACGGCGGATGAAGTGGATTCGCTGAACCGGCTGGTGGTGATTTTTCTGGAACAGGCGGAGCTGCGGGTGAAGGAGCGCAAGGCGCTGACTCTGGAGTACTGGCGCGAGAATGTTGTTCGCCTGCTGGAGTTCAACGAAAAGGCGGTGCTGGGTCATGCGGGGAGCCTTTCGCACGAAGTCATGCAGCAGATCGCCGGCGAGCGGTATGCCGAGTTTGATGAACATCGCCGTGCCGCCGAAGCCAAACAGGCCGACGCCGAAGAGATCGAAGAATTGGCGCGGATCGAGAAGCGGCTGGAGGAGAAGGCGCCGCCAGAGAAACCGGAAACCCGGGAATCATGAGCACGTTTGTTCCGAAAAAGTACCAGGAAAGCGCGTTGGCGAGCGTGGAGCGCTATTTCCGGGATTGCCAGAAGCTGGGGCATGCGGATTATGCCTTCCAGGAGGCGACAAAGGCACTGTGGGGAAAGAAGTCGGATTTCCGGCCCTTGAACGGGTTCCCGGTGGAAATGCCGTATTTTTGTCTGCGGGTGCCGACGGGCGGGGGCAAGACGTATCTGGCCGCTAAGAGCGTGGCGCTGGTGAACAGCCGGTTGCTGCATACGGAGCATAGCGTCATTTTGTGGCTGGTGCCCTCCACAGCCATTCGCGAGCAGACGCTGGCCGGGCTGCGGCAGGTGGATCATCCCTACCATATGGCCTTGCGCGAGGCGGGTCCGGTCAGTGTGATCGACCTGGACGAAGCCAAGGCGCTGACGCGATCCATGCTGGAGACGAGCACGGTGGTGATCGTGGCCAACCGGCAGGCGTTCCAGGTGGATGACGAGGAAATCCGCAAGGTGTATGAGAGCAGCGGGGCGCTGATGCATCTGTTCGACGACCTGACGGCGGAACAGCGGGCGGGGCTGCTGACCGACGGCGACGGGCAAACCATCCCCTTTTCCCTGGTGAATGCGCTGCGCCTGCGCCGGCCTTTCGTGATCGTGGACGAGGCACACAACAGCCGGACCGAGCTTGGATTTGAGACGCTGGCCAAGTTCAAGCCGGCGGGCATCATGGAGCTGACGGCCACGCCGGACATGGAGCGCACGCCCAGCAATGTGCTGCATTCGGTTTCCGCGGTGGAATTGAAGCGCGAAGAAATGATCAAGCTGCCGATTCAGCTGGAAACCGTGCCGGATGAGCAGCGGTGCCTGGCGCTGGCATTGGATCAATGCGAGCAACTCGGCATTCTGGCCG
>JAHDSS010000203.1 GCA_018432565.1 Kiritimatiellia bacterium | reverse complement strand
GACGTGTCCTTTCTGCGCCTGCCGGAAACGACGGAGGAAAAGAACCTCGCCTGGCTGTCGGCGGAAATCCGCCGCACGGCGGAACGCGCCGACGCGATCCTGACCGACAGCCGGTTTTCCGCGAGAGAGATCGTGGAGCTGCTGCGCGTGCCGGAAGAGAAGGTGTTTCCGGTCTGGCTGGGGCTGCCGCCGCTGGCGCCGCCGCCCGCGCCCGGCGACGCGGCGCGCCGCCGGCGGGCGCTGGGGCTGGAGAAGCCCTACCTGCTGACCGTGGGCACCATCGAGCCGCGCAAGAACCTTCCGTTTCTGGTGAAGGTGTACGATGCGCTTCGGGATTTCGACGGCGATCTGGTGGTGGCGGGCGGCTGGGGCTGGAAAACCGAAGCGACGCGCCGGGCGATCGCGGAGTCGCCGCGCGCGTCCGGCATCCGGGTGCTGAATCGGGTGGACGACGCCCACTTGTCTGCGCTTTATGCCGGGGCGTCGGCGTTTGTGTTCCCGACCCTGTACGAAGGGTTCGGGTTCCCGCCGCTGGAGGCGATGAGCCGCGGGGCGCCGGTGGTGTCGGCGCGCCACAGTTCGCTGCCGGAAGTGCTCGGCGACGCCGCCGTCTGGGTGGACGGCTTCGCCGTGGACGAATGGACCGCCGCCCTCCGCGCGGTGCTGGGGGATGAGGCCCGCGCGGGGCAGTTGCGGTCGGCGGGCCTGGCGCAGGCCCGGAAATTCACCTGGGAGGAAACCGCCCGGCAGACCTGGGCGGTTTATCGGCGGTTGGGCTGACGACTTCCTGCGGTTCGCGGCGCGCCCCGCCGGCGGAGTCGGGTTCCGGATTTTCCACGGTGTGGAAAAAAAGTTTCCATGGCGTGGAAAATTCTCGGAAAAATTTTCCATGGCGTGGAAAACCCCCGCGAAATTTTTCCATGGCGTGGAAAACCCGCGGTACACTTTTCCACGGCGTGGAAAATCCGGAAACCGGGATCAGGAATCGAGGGGCAGGCGGGTTTGGAGGCCGCCGGGGAGGGCGTAGCGTCCGGGGGCGGTTTTGCGGATGCGCGGATCGCGTCCGAGCAGGGTGCGGAGGGTGCCGCTGCCGCGGCGGCATTCGGGATGCAGGCGCCGGTTGAATTCGGCAGTGAGCGTTCGGAGGGGGGCCTCGCCGGTGTCGGCGAGGATTTCGCACAGGAGGCCGGCGGCGTGGCGGTCGATGAAGCCGCCGCGGTCGTCGAGGGTGGCGAAGGTGTCGGGCATGTGGCGCAGCAGCATTCGCAGCAGGGGGGCGGGCGAGGGCACGCCGGGCGGGCGGGCGTCGGCGGGCAGGTCGCGGGCGAGGGTCTTGACGGGCTGGGGTTCGGCGGCGGCGGCCAGCCGGTCGCGGAGGGCTTTTTCGGTGCGGTCGAGCTGGATGTCGGACCAGACGCTGAAGAAATCGCGGTAGCGGACGAGCCGGCCGGGCAGGAGGTGAGCCAGCAGCAGGAAGGCGCCGGCGGGCGACAGGCCGCCCCAGGCGGGGTGGCGGAGTTCGGCCAGCGCCGGGGCGTCGAGGACGCCGCCGGCCTCGCGTGCCGCTTGTTCGGCGGCGCCAAAGAGGGGCTCGGCGGCGTGCAGGGGGACGGGGCGGCGCAGGGTGTCGAAGGCCAGCTGCAAGAGCTGGCGGGCGCGCTCGCGGGTGACGCCCAGCTTGAACCCGGTATCGCGCAGGGTGGATTCGTGCCGGGCGAGGGCGGCCGCCGGTTCGTCCAGTCCGTAGTGGATCCGCAGGGCGTCGGCCAGGCGTGGGGTCAGGAACAGACGGAGCCATTCGGGCAGGTTCAGGCGCGGCGGGCCGGACCCGCTGCCGGCGGCGGCGCACCAGGCGGCGACGCGCTGGAGCAGGGCGCGGTCGTCGGCGTCGGGGAGGGCGTCGGGCGGGAGCGGGCGGGCCAGGTCGCCGATCCGGGCGGCGCCGGCTTTGCGCAGGGCGGCCTGGATGCGCGGGGGCAGGCCGCTGGCCTGCAGCGGGGCGTTCGGATCGGGGCGGGGGCCGGGACTGGCCGGGCGGGGGCTCACAGGTTCGGCGCGGTGGAGGAGGCGATCAGCCGTTCGTATTCGGCGTCGGTCAGCAGTCCCTGTTCGACGGCGAGTTCGCGGAGGGTCTTGCCCGAGGCCAGGCTTTCCTTGACGAGGCCGGCGACGCGGTCGTAGCCGAGGCGGGGATTGAGCAGGGTGGCCAGGCCCGCGCTGCGCTCGAGGTGGCGGCGGCAGGTCTCGGCGTCGGCGGTGAGGCCGGCAATACATTTATCGGCCAGGGTGCGGGCGGCGGCCGAAAGCAGTTTGGCTTCCTGCAGGGTGTTGGCGCCGATGAGCGGCATGTGGGTATTGAGTTCGAGCTGGCCCGCGCCGCAGGCGGCGGCGACGGCGTGATCGAGGCCTTGCACTTGCAGGCAGACCATATTGACGGCTTCGCAGACCGAAGGATTAACCTTGCCGGGCATGATGCTGGAGCCGGGCTCGACGGGCGGCAGGCGGATTTCGCCGAGGCCCGTGCGGGGGCCGGAAGCGAGCAGGCGCAGGTTGTTGGCGATTTGCTGGAGGTCGAGCGCGCAGGAGCGGAAGGCCGCCGAGACGTGGGCGAAATCCGTCATGAACTGCGTCAGGGCGATGCCGTCGCGGGCGGAGCGGAAGGCGCCGCCGGTTTCCTCGTTGAGGGCATCCATGATGTACGACCGGAAGGCGGGCTTGGTATTGATGCCGGTGCCGACGGCGTTGCCGCCGATGCCCAGCTCCTTGAGGTGTTCGGCGGCTTCACGGATGCGTTCGGCGGCGCAGCGGACGGCATGGGCCCAGGCGCTGAATTCCTGACCGAGGGTGACGGGCACCGCATCCTGCAGATGGGTGCGGCCGGACTTGAGCACCGCGGCGAATTCGGCGGCCTTGGCGCGGAGGGCCTTTTCGAGCGCGGCGAGGGCATCCGCCAGCAGAAGGGCCTGGCCCAGCACCGCG
>JAHDSS010000112.1 GCA_018432565.1 Kiritimatiellia bacterium | reverse complement strand
CCGTCTTCGTAGGGCAGGCGGTCGGAGCGGTCCTTGCCGCCGGTCAGGCGCAGGGTTTCCTCGGGCGAGGCGACCAGACGGGCGGCGAGATCGAGGCGGTCGTCGAAGGGCCGGATGGCGCCGTCGAGATGCAGGCGGTAGTCGGGCATGGCGAGGCGGGCGTCGGAGAGCGTGGCGGTGCCGTTGCGGAGGGCGAGCGTGGCCGTGGCCTCGTCGTAGCGCGAGGTGGTGACGGAAGCGGCGGCGGTCCGGGCGTTCTCCACCTTGGGCCGGATTCGCGGGACCAGCTCCAGCAGAAGCGGATGGTCGAGCTGCAGCCAGATTGGGTCCATCAGCGAGCCGCCGGTGCCGATGGATTGCAGGTCAGCGATGCGGACGGCGGCATCGGCCTCGAGCGACCGCAGGGCGGGCTCGGCGACGGCGTGGCCGGCGAGGCTGGCCTCCAGGTTTATGCGGCCCGATAGGCGGGCGAGGCCGTCGAGCCCGTTGGCGGCCAGCGCCTGGGCCAGGTCGAGGTTCTGCGCCGACAGCCGCTCGAGGCGGTACGAGAGCGGGCACGCCAGCAGCTGGACGCTGCCGCGCGCGGTCAGCGTGCCGCCGCAGGACGCCGCGCGGGCGTCGGGAATCGTCGCCACGCCGCCGCGCAGGTGAAGGGTGGCGGTTCCGTCGGTGAACAGATTCCGCCCGTAGGCGATTTTCTCAGCCTGCAGCCGCGCGGTGGCCTGCACGTGGCGCAGGAACAGGGCCGTGGCAGGGTCGTCCGTCAGGGCCATGGCGCCGGGCGGCGGGGTGCAGGGGGGCGGATCCGATCGCCATTCCTCCGGCAGGGGCTCGCCGGCGAACAGGTGTCGCAGCACCGCCGGGGGCAGCGACACGTCGGCCTGCATGTCCGCCTGGATTTCAACCGGATGCGATTCGGACGCGGGCGAGGTGTTCAGGCGGAGCAGAATAGTGAGTTTGTCGGCCAGGGCGCCCTGGATGTCCAGCGCGGCTTCCAGCCGTTGAAAGGGCAGGATGTCCGCGGGCAGAAACGCCTTCCAGTCGGCAACGTCGCGGATCTCGAGGTGGGCCTGCACGGTGACGGGCCAGGCGCCGGGCCGGCCGGCGTAGTCGGCCGGGGGCGGCCCGGCCAGTTCGAAGGCGAAGGAGGAAGCGCGGCCCAGGGCAGCCTGTCCCTGGAGGTGAACCGGGCGGTCCGCGGCGACATCCCGCAGGGTGAGATTCAGATCCGTGGCCGTGAAGGTTTCCTCGCCGCCCCCGGCGTCCTGGACGGTGAATTCAACCCGCGCCTGCTCGATCTGAACCAGGCGCAGGGCCATGGGCGGCTCCGCCGGGCGGGACGGGGCCTTTGCCGGGGCGGGCGCGGAGCGTCCGGTGGGCGGCTCGCCGGGGGTGCCGGGCCCGTCCGGTCCGGCCTCGGGGTCCGGTGCGGGCAGCCAGTCGGAGATGTTGAGCGTGCCGTCGGGGCGCTGCACGATCCGGATGACGGGCCGGGCCAGCGTTAGCGACGTGATTTCGCGGGCGCGCCAGTCCACGTGGACGGAGAACGCCTCCATGGTTGCGAAGTCCCGGGTTCCGCCGGGTTCCTTGAGGGCGGCATGGCGCACGACGAGCGAAAACGGGAAGAGGGTGTAGCCGATGCGGTCGTAGTCCGCGGGGCGCCCCGTGGCGCGCTCGACGAATCCGGTGGCCGCGGCCTTGAATTTGGGCGTATTGAGGGCGTGCCGGAGGGTGAAATGGGCGGTGGCGAGCAGGAAGACGGCGACCGCCGCCAGCCACGCCAGGAACTTGAGCAGGGCTTTCATGGCCTGAACCGTATGCCAGAACCGGGGCGGAATCCAATGCGGAAGATGTCTGCGCTTGATTCCGGCGGCGGTATCATGGACGGTAGGGCGCATGAATTCCACCCCCAAGCCCATTCCCGTCCGCAGCGAAGTGCCCGAAGCCCTGACGTGGGACCTGTCGCCGCTGTATGCCGCCGCGGAGGCGTGGGAGGCGGATTTTGCGCGGCTCGACGAGGTGGCCGCGCCGGTGCTGGCCCTGCAGGGGAAGCTCGATTCCGCCGAAGCCGTGGCGCGGCTGATGGCGGCGGAGACGACGCTCGACCGCCTGCTGGAACGCCTGCACACCTACGCCCATCTGCGGCACGACGAGAACACGGCGGACAACGGCCATCAGGCCCGCGAGGCGCGCATCCGCGCCCGCTACGCCGAGCTGGCCGCGGCCTGCGCCTGGATCACGCCCGAGCTGCTGTCGCATCCGGAAGAGGAACTGCGCGCCTGGATGGAGGATCCGCGGCTGGCCGACAGCCGCCGCACGCTGCAGAAGGTGCTGCGCAACAAGCCGCACGTGCTGTCCGCCTCGGAGGAGACCCTGCTGGCGCGCGGCTCGGAGGTGCTGTCCGCCTCCGAACAGACCTACAGCCTGCTGACCAATGCCGATCTGTCGTTTCCGGACATTCCGGGGCCGGGCGGGGAAACGCTGCCGCTGACGGAAGGGACCTATCGCACGTATCTGGAGCATCCGGAGCGGGACGTGCGCCGGGCGGCCTTCGAGACGCTGCTGACCACCTACGGAAAGTGGAAGAACACCCTGGCTTCGACCCTCTCCTCCACGGTCAAGGCCCACGCGTACATGGCCGATGTCCGTCATTTTCCGTCCGCCCTCGAGGCGGCGCTGTTCGACGATCAGGTGCCCGTGGCGGTGTACAACGGATTGGTTGACGCGACGCGCGAGGCGCTGCCGCTGTTTCACCGCTATCTCGCCGTGCGCCAACGGGCGCTGGGGCTGGCGGACCTGGACATGTACGATCTCTACGCGCCGCTGGTGCCCTCCTGCGCCGTGGACGTGCCGATGGAGGAAGCCCGCGACTGGGTGCGGGAGGCCTGCCGCCCGCTGGGGGAGGAATACGGCGCGGCGCTGGAGACCGCCTTCACCGCGCGCTGGATTGACTGGCGGGAGAACAAGGGCAAGCGCTCGGGCGCATATTCCAGCGGATGCTACGACAGCCCTCCCTATCTGCTGCTGAACCACCACGACCGGCTCGACGACGCGTTCACGCTGGCGCACGAACTGGGGCATTCCCTGCATACCTGGCTAGCCAACCGCGCCCAGCCCCACCGCATGGCGCACTACCCGATTTTCCTGGCCGAAATCGCCTCCACCGTCAACGAACTGCTGCTGACCCATCAGTTGCTCGGGCGGAATCCGGCGCCCGCGCTGCGGACCCACCTGCTCAATCATCTCTGCGATTCCTTCAAGGGCACCGTGTTTCGCCAGACGATGTTCGCCGAATTTGAACGCGACCTGCACCGATGGGAGGATGAGGGCACGCCGCTGACCGCCGAATTCCTCTGCGAGAAGTATTACGAACTGAACCAAACGTATTACGGACCCGGGTTAACGGCCCATGAGGCCATTGCCTTCGAATGGGCCCGAATCCCGCACTTCTATTACGATTTCTACGTGTACAAGTACGCCACGAGCTTTTGCGCGGCGCTGGTTTTCGCCCGCCGCCTGCGGGCGGGGGAGGGCGTGGATGCCTATCTGGGCCTGCTGCGGTCCGGGGGGAGCCGGGATCCCCTCGAGGCCGTGGCGGCGGCCGGCGTGGACCTGCGCGATGCCGGGGTGCTGCGCGAGGCCTTTGCCGAATTCGGCGGGGTTCTCGGCGAACTGGAGACCGCGCTGGCGGTCCCGGAGGCATGAAGGCGCGCGAGGCCATCCTGACCGCGCTTGATTTCGAGTCCACAGGCGCGGTGCAGGGGCTTCCCGACGAACCGTGGCAGGTGGGCATGGTGGAGATGCGGGAGGGGCGCGTGACCGGGCGTTTCCACGAAAGCTACCTGCGCGTGGCCGCGGGCCGTCCGTTCAATCCGTATGCGCCGGGACGCCATGCGGATCTCCGCGAAGTGCTGGCCTCCGCTCCGGCCCTGCCCGACCTGTGGCCGGTGTGGAAGCCCTGGCTGGAAGGCCGTCCGCTGGCCGCGCACAATATCGGCACCGAGCGCAAGTTCCTCTGCCGGGCCGCCCCCCTGCACCGGCTGGGCCCCTGGGTGGACACGCTGCGGCTGGCCCGGCGGGTGCGGCCGGATCTCGAAGGGCATTCGCTGCGCGAAGTGGCCGAGGCCCTGGGCATCGCGGAGCGGGCGCGCGCGCTGTGCCCGGGCCGCGACTGGCATGACGCCCTGTTCGACGCCTTCGCCAGCGCCCTGATCCTCGAACACTGCCTCGCCCTGCCCGGCTGGCAGGAGGTCAGCATCGAAGCCCTGGCCCACGGCCTTTGCTGACCCCGCCCCCCGTTGGCCACCCTCTGATTTTCCATGCTGTGGAAAAAAGTTTTCCATGGCGTGGAAAATCCGCGGAAAATTTTTCCATGGCGTGGAAAATGGGCCGCCAGCATGGCGTGGTATTGTCTGGCGGTGGTCGTCAGAATTGGCCTCCGTAGCGCGGGGCTCCGTCCCGCGCGGATTCAACCAACCGCACGCGACAGGAGCCGCGTGCCACGAAGGCAATCGGCTGTATGATTGTCATCCCGAGCGGAGTCGAGGGATCTCGGCTGGGTCCCGCAGGCCTGCCTTTGGGATGGAGCCGAGATCCCGCGGTGGCGGGACAAGTTATTTCGACTCCGGCGCTGCGCGCCCCCGCTCCATATGACCTGGGCGGGCACCGAACCGCAGGTGCATCCGCCACGTGGGCGAGGACGGACTCCAGTTGATTTCCGGGGGCGTCTCGGGTACGTTGGGCCTTCGATGAGCGCAAAACGGAAAATCGCGGTACTGGTGGGCGACGGCATGGGCGACGAGCCCGTGGAAGCGCTGGGCGGCCGGACCCCGCTGCAGGCGGCGGACATTCCGTCCATTCGCCGCGTGGCGGGGCTGGGACAGGTCCGGCTGGTGCATACCGTGCCGGAAGGCCTGGCGCCGGGCAGCGACGTGGCGAACATGGGACTGCTGGGCTACAACGCCCGGGAAAATTACACCGGGCGGGCGGCCATCGAAGCCGCCGGTGCGCGGATCCCCCTCGACCCCGGCGATGTCGCTTTCCGCACCAACCTGGTCACGGTCGAGGAAGACCGGATGCTGGATTATTCCTCCGGCGACATTTCCAGCGCCGAGGCCCATGACCTGATCGCCGCGCTGAACGAGGCGGTCACGCGACCCGGGGTGCGCTTTCACGGCGGGGTGAGCTACCGCCACCTGCTGATCTGGCGCGATGGCCCCCAGAAACTGGCCCTGACCCCCCCGCACGAGATTTCCGGAAAGCCCGTGGCCGATCATCTGCCGCTGGGGCCCCGCGCCGAGGAGGCGCGCGAGCTGATGGAACTGTCGCGCCGCGTGTTCGCGGACCACCCGGTCAACCGGGCGCGGCGGGACAACGGCCTGCGGCCCGCCACCCAGATCTGGCTGTGGGGCCACGGCAAGGCGATGTCGCTGCAGCCCTACGCCGAACGCTACGGGCTGCGCGGCGGGGTGATCACGGCCGTGGATCTCGTGCGCGGGCTGGCCGAACTCTGCGGGCTCGAAGTGATCCGGGTGCCGGGGGCCACCGGATGGATTGATACCGACTATCACGGCAAGGCCCAGGCGGCCATTGACTGCCTGCGCCGGTCGGATTTCGTCTATGTGCACGTGGAGGCGCCGGACGAGTGCGGGCACAAGGGCCTGGCCGAAGAAAAGGCGCGTGCAATCGGGAATTTCGATCACCGGGTGGTGGCGCCGGTCTGGGCGGCGCTGGAGGCGGCGGGGGATCCCTACCGGCTGATCGTCTGCACCGACCACCGCACTCCGGTGGCCAGGCGAGGCCACACGTCCGATCCGGTGCCCTTCGCGTGGGTGGACGGTCCGCTGGGGCCCGACGTCCCCGACCGGGCGGCGGCGTTCGACGAGTTCATTCCGGCGGAAGAACCGCTCCCGCTGGTGTGCGACCTGATCACGGACCTGCTGCAACCGGGCTGACGGAAGCCCTGTCGGGAGCAGGGGGATTCAATCCAGACCCGAATCCGGATCATGCGTTTTTCCGGTTTCAATTGTTGCAACAAGTGAATTCACTTGTTGCAACAAATGAACCACCTTTCATGTCACGGATCTGTCCGCGGCGGCGGGGGACGGACGGGAGGGGAATCCACACGCGAGGGGTTTCACCGCAGGGCGCGGAGCAGGGGAAGGAGCAGCAGGGCGAGAAGGATCAGGGCGATCCACCACAGGTGGCGGTGGAGGGTGCCGCGGACGGGGAACTCGTAGCCGCAGATGGGGCAGCGGTTCTCGTTGGAGGGGACCTCCATGCCGCAGCCGGGGCATTCTCGCACGGGGAACTTGCCATGAGGATCAATGCGCATGTCCCCAGGATACCTCCGGACGGGGACGCGGCGCAAGGAGACAGAGCGAAGCCCCGTTCCGGAGGCCGCATCTGCGATTGGGTGCACCCTTGGCGTCATCAGGACGTAATGGCTTGCCTTTGTGGCACGCGGCTCCTGTCGCGTGCGATGGGCAGGATCCGCGCGGGACGGGAGCCCCGCGCTACAAGGCCCCGGTCCGGAGAACGCCCGAGCCGGTGCGCCGCGGGGTGAAAAAAAGGCCCGCAGGGCGGCCGGTGCCGCTCCGCGAGCCTTTCGCCGGGAGGGGGGTTATTCGCGGCGGCTGTCCTCGCCCTTTTCGGCCATGGCGGCCTTGCGGGAGAGGCGGACCTTGCCGTTGTCCTCGACAGACAGGACCTTGACCCAGATCTCTTCGCCCATCTTCACGACGTCATCCGTGCGGTTGACGCGGAAGTCGGCGAGTTCGCTGATGTGGACGAGGCCTTCCTGGCCGGGCAGGAATTCGGCGAAGCAGCCGAAGTCCTTGATGCCGGTGACGGTGGCGCGGTAGATCTTGCCCACCTCGGCTTCCGCGGTGAGGGCTTCCACTTCGCGCAGCGCCGCCTCCAGGTTGTCCTTGTTGTTGGAGAAGATGGAGACCTTCCCGGAGTTGTCGTCGTCGATGTCGATCTGGGTGCCGGTGGTTTCGGTGAT
>JAHDSS010000020.1 GCA_018432565.1 Kiritimatiellia bacterium | reverse complement strand
CTGCCGCAGCGGCCGACGAATCCCTACGGCGAGTCCAAGCTGATGTTCGAGACGGCGCTGCGCTGGGAACAGCAGCGTCGCGGCCTCCAGCCGGTGTTTCTGCGCTACTTCAACGCGTGCGGGGCCACGGAGAAGTACGGCGAGGACCACGATCCCGAGACGCATTTGATTCCCAACGTGCTGAAGGTGGCGCTGGGGCAGGCGGAGGCCGTGCCGGTGTTCGGCGACGACTACGAGACGCCGGACGGGACGTGCATCCGCGACTACATCCACATCGTGGACCTGGCGCGGGCGCACATTCTGGCGCTGGAGCAGGATGTGACCGGCCCGTTCAACCTGGGCACGGGCACCGGGTTTTCCGTCAAGCAGGTCATTGACGCCTGCCGCGAGGTGACGGGGCGGGACATTCCGGCGCGGATGTCCCCGCGCCGTCCGGGCGATCCGGCCCGGCTGGTGGCGGGGGCGGAGAAGGCGAAGCGCGTGCTGGGCTGGAATCCCCGCCATGCGGATCTCAAGACGATTGTGCGGCATGCGTGGGCGTGGCACCAGGCGCATCCGCACGGCTACAGGAGGGCGTGATCATGGCCGAGCTGCCGGTTCAACAGGCGAATTTCCGGGTGGACACCCACCGTCCGCGAAGCAAGAGCAAGATGCGCTCGAAGATCCGGCACATCCTGGCGGTGGCTTCGGGGATGTTTCCGGCGATGGCGGTGTTTGTGTTTTTGATGTCGCTGTTCCAGCACGAGCTGCAGCGGCGTCCGCTCCATCAGCTGTCGGCGGTGTTCCTGGGCTGCGGCATGGTTTCGCTGCTGTTCTATGCGTGGGCCCGCTCGGAAAAGATCCGCCGCCACGAAATTTCGGCGCGCAACCGGGAGCTGCGCCAGCGCGATCAGGCGGAAGCCCTGCGGCGGGAGCGAGAGAAGCGGCAGGCCGCGGCGGCGGCGCGTCTGGCGGCCGGCGTCAGGGAGGGCTGAATGCCCGGAAGCTCCTCCGCCCGATCCGGCATGGCGCTGATTCTGGCGCTGGCGGCCATTGTGCTGGCCGGGGGGCTGGCGTTGCACATGCAGGCCCGGGCCGGGGCGCTGGCCCGCGCCGAGCAGGCCGAGCTGGTGCGCGAGCGCCTGCGGGTCGCCGCTGCCGAAGCCGCCCGGGAGGCGATGTGGGTGCTGGCGTCCGACGAGGATCTCCGCATGGATCATCTGGGCGAAGACTGGGCCCTGCCGATGGAAGCCACCGGGGAAGACGGCGTATCCACCGTTGCCGTGGTGGAGGATGCCGGGCGTTTCGTCAACTGGAACAACCTGTCGGTGTCCAACCGCGCCACGCGCACGCCCCGCGAGATCCTGTTGGATTTGATGACGTTCTGCGGGGACTTCGAGCCCGTGACGCGCGTGGAGGCGCTGCAGGATTACGTGGATGCAGACGGCGAAGGCGGCTACGAGGCGGCGTTCACCCGCCGGCTGGAGCCTCCGCGCGAACCGCCGAACCGTCCGCTCTGGGCTCCGGAAGAACTGCGGCATTCGCATGAATTTCCGGCTGACCGGCTGAGGCCCCGGCCGAAAGCCGACGCGGGCGATCTGTTCGGCGGCGACCTGGCGACATCCGCCGTCCTGGTGCCGGCGGCGCTGGAGGCGCCGGTGCCGGTCAACGTGAACACGGCGGGGCGGGATGTGCTGATGGGGTTGACGGGGCTGCAGCAGGAGGCGGCGGTGCGCGCGGTGCTGTCGCTGCGGCAGGTGCAGCCGTTTTCGTCGCTGGGCATGATGTTCATGGCCAATCCGGAACTGGCCGCCGCGCTGGAAGGATCGGTGGGCACGTCCAGCGAGTATTTCCGCATCCGCGCCCGGGCATCGCTCGGGATTCAGCGGCGTTCGGTGATGGCGTGGGTACGGCGCGATGCGGCCAGCGGCGACATCCAGGTGCTGCAATGGGTGGAAGGGGAGGGCTGACGCGTGGCCGGCGGATACAAAGCGGCCTACGGGCTGGAACTGGCCGGCGGTCGCGTGGTGCTGGCGCGGGCGACGCGCCGGAGCGCGCCGCAGGTGGTGTATGCGGGAGGGGCGGACTCCGAGGAGGCCCGCCGGCTCCTGGCGGCCGTGGCGCGCGAAGCGGAACGCGGATCGGCGGCGTTGGCCGCGGCGGCGCCCGCGGAACAAACCGTGATTCGCCGGCTGCGGGCTCCGTTTGCATCCGTGCGCAAGGCGGCCCGGGTCTGGGCGTCGCTGCTGGATGTGGAGCTGCCGTTTCCGGTGGAGGGCGCGGTATGCGCCTACAGTTCGCCGCGGCTGGCCGACGGCGGCACGGTAGCGGTGGCCGCCGCCATCCGCCAGGGGGATTTGGCGGCGTTCCGTGATGCCTGCCGGGCCGCGGGATTCGAGCCGACCCATGCGGATGCCGAAGGGCTGGCGCTGTGGGAGCAGCTGGCCGTGGACACGCCGCCGGCACGGGCCGGCCAGCCCCGGGCGCTGGTGTGGCTGGGCGCCGGCCATGTGCTGGTTCTTCGCGGGCGCGGGACGGCGCTTCTGGCGGCCCACCTGTTGCGGGCGTCGCCGGGGGAAAACGGGACGGATGCCCAGGAAGCCTTTGACCGGCTGTGGGGCGCGCGCATGGGGCCCATTCTGGCGGCCCACCTGGCCGAGACGGAATCCGCGGAACTGGATGTGTGGTGGGCGGGGAGCGGAGCGGAGGATGACGAGTTGACGGGGCGTCTGCGCCGGCTG
>JAHDSS010000236.1 GCA_018432565.1 Kiritimatiellia bacterium | reverse complement strand
GTGTAGCGGGGAGGGGCGGGATGTCAACGGTTTTTGCGGGTGAAGCGATTCTTTGGGTTGCATGGGGGGGGGCGGGCTGGCATAGTGCGCGGGCAAGGCGTTTTGATGGCGGCCCCAGAAGAAGGAGTCTGAAGATGGCGGAACTGAATTACGGATTGTCGGAGCTGGCGCAGGAAATCCGCGGCATGGTGAGGGAATTTGCGGAGACGCGGGTGAAGCCGGTGCGGGCGGAGCTGGACGAGGAGGGGCGCTTTCCGGCGGAGATTCTGCGGGAACTGGGGAAGATGGATTTGATGGGCCTGTACATTCCGGCGGAGTACGGCGGGACGTTCGAGGGCGACAGCATGCCCAACATCATCGCGGTAGAGGAGTTGAGCCGGATCTGCATCGGGGTATCGGTGTCGTATGCGGCCAACGGACTGGGGGCGGATCCGATTCTGATCGGGGGCAGCGAGGCGCAGAAAAAGAAGTACCTGCCGCCGCTGGCCCGGGGGGAGAAGTGGGCGGCCTATGCGCTGACCGAGCCGAACGCGGGATCGGATGCGGGCTCGATCCGCACGACGGCGGTCAGGAAGGGCGACAAATACGTGCTGAACGGCACGAAGCAGTGGATCACCAACGGGGGCGAGGCGGACATCTACACGGTGTTTGCGGTGACGGACAGGGCGCGCGGGGCGCGGGGCGTCAGCGCGTTCATCGTGGAGAAGGGGACGCCGGGGTTCAGCTTCGGCAAGAAGGAGAACAAGCTGGGGATCCGGGCGAGCGCGACGCGGGAGCTGATTTTCGAGGACTGCGAGGTGCCGGCGGAGAACCTGATCGGGCGCGAGGGGACGGGGTTCATCTGGGCGATGAAGACGTTCGACGTGTCGCGGCCGGGGATCGCGGCGCAGGCGGTGGGGCTGGCGCAGGGCGCGCTGGACGAGGCCGTGGCCTATGCCAAGGTGCGCGAACAGTTCGGACGGCCGATCATCGCCAACCAGGGCTTGAGCTGGATGCTGGCGGAGATGGCCACGAAGGTGGAAACGGCCCGCGCGCTGACCTATGCGGTGGTAAAGACCATTGACGCGGGATCGAAGGACTACTCGAAATTCTCGGCGATGTGCAAGATGTATGCGTCGGACGCGGCGATGCAGGTGGCGACGGACGCCGTGCAGGTGTTCGGCGGCTATGGATACATGAAAGAGTACCCCGTCGAGAAGATGATGCGCGACGCGAAGATCCTGCAGATTTACGAGGGGACGAACCAGATCCAGCGCGACATCATCGGGCTGGCCCTGAACAAGGAATACGCGGCGGCGGCCCGGAAATAGGGGAGGGGCGGACCATCCGCGGAGGAAACGATCGCATGCATATTGTCGTTTGCGTCAAGCAGGTCCCGAACACCACCCAGGTCCGGATTCATCCGGAAACCAATACGCTGGTGCGCGACGGGGTGGAATCGGTCATGAATCCCTTCGACGAGAACGCGCTGGAAATGGCGCTGCAGCTCAAGGAGAAGCATCCCGGAACGAAGGTGACGGCGCTGACGATGGGGCCGGCGCAGGCGGCGGCGGTTCTGAAGGAGGCGGTGGGGCGCGGGGCGGACGAGGTGATGCTGCTGTGCGACAAGGCGTTTGCGGGATCGGATACGTGGGCGACCAGCTATGCGCTGAGCCGGGCGATCGGCACGCTGGAGCCGAAGCCGGACCTGGTGCTGTTTGGCAAGCAGGCGATCGACGGCGACACGGCGCAGGTGGGGCCAGGGGTGGCCGACTGGCTGGGGCTGCCGTGCATTACCTACGCGTTCGGCATCGAGGTCGCCGGGGGCCAGGCGGTGGTGCAGCGGGCGTTTGAAGACGGCTATGAACGGCTGGAGGTGGCGCTGCCCTGCGCCCTGACGGTGCTGAAGGAGGCCAACGTGCCCCGGATGGCGTCGCTGCGCGGAAAGATGGCGGCCAAGAAGCTGGAGATTGCGCCGGTGACGGCGGAGCAGATCGGGGCGGATCCGTCCCGGATCGGCCTGACGGCGTCGCCGACGCGGGTGGTGAAGATTTTCTCGCCGCCGCCCAAGACGGGCGGGGTGAAATGGCAGGGCGAGGAGCCGGCCGCGATGGCCCGCAAGCTGGTGGAGGCGCTCCGCGAGCGCCAGGTGATCTAGGAGAGCAAGGGCATGGCGTTGAATATTGATTTGGACCTGTGCACCGGCTGCGGGGCGTGCGTGGCGGTATGTCCGTTCTGCGCGCTGACGCAGCGGGCATCGGACGGCAAGGTGGAGGTCAACGAGGCCTGCACGGCCTGCGGGGCGTGCGTGGAGGTGTGTCCGGTCGGGGCGCTGTCGCTGGCGGCGGCGCCGGCGGCGCCGGCGGCGGCGGCGCCGGGGGCATTTCGCGGGCTGTGGGTGGTGGCCGAGCAGCGCAGGGGGCGCCTGCAGGAGGTGGCGTTTGAACTGCTGGGCAAGGGCCGCGAACTGGCGGATCAGCTTGGCGTCCGCCTGGGAGCGGTGCTGCTGGGATACGGGGTGGGCGATTGCGTCGCGCCGCTGTTCGAGCACGGCGCGGATCGGGTGTATGTGGTGGATCATCCGGCGCTCGAAGCCTACACGTCCGAGCCGTATGCCGAGGCGATGAGCGAACTGATCCGCCGGCACAAGCCGGAAATCGTGCTGGCCGGAGCCACCAGCATCGGCCGGGGGTTCATCGCCCGCGTGGCGATCCAGGTGAATACGGGCCTGACGGCGGATTGCACGGAACTGGCGGTGGACCCCGAAACGCGGCAGCTGCTCCAGACGCGGCCGGCGTTCGGCGGCAACATTCTGGCGACGATCCTGTGTCCGAATCACCGGCCCCAGATGGCCACGGTGCGGCCCAAGGTGTTTGCCCGGCCGGCGCCCGAGGCCGGCCGGACGGGCGAGCGGCTGGACGAGACGGTGGAGTTGAAGGCGCCGGTCGTCCGGGTGCTGGAGACGGTCAATGCGATGCAGAACGAAGTGAACGTGGCCGGGGCGGAGTTCATCGTAACCGGCGGCCGCGGGCTGGGGGGGGCGGAGAACTTCAAGCTGCTGGCGGAACTGGCGGACGCGCTGGGCGGCGCGGCGGTGGGGGCGAGCCGGGCCGCGGTGGATGCGGGCTGGATTTCCAGCTTCCACCAGGTGGGCCAGACGGGCAAGACCGTGCGGCCCAAGATCTACATCGCCTGCGGCGTGTCCGGCCAGATCCAGCATCTGGTGGGGATGAGCAGCAGCGACACGATCATTGCGATCAACAAGGATCCGGAGGCGCCGATTTTCGCCGTGGCGGACATCGGCATCGTGGGGGGTTTGTTCGAGGTGGTGCCGGAACTGATCAAGGCTCTGCGGCAGTGAAACGGCCTGCGGAATTATTAGAAAAACGTGAAAAAGCATTTTGTCGGGCCCTTTTGCTTGTCAGCAGGCGGGGCCTCTGGCACAATTCTTCCGTATATCTATATGGGATCAAGGGCAATCCTTCACCGGAAGGGAGAAAAGCGATGAGGCGAGCAGCAAGTGGGATTCTGGCCGGGCTGATGATGATACTGTTTCTGGGAGCGTGCGCGTCCTGGAACGTGGATGTGAGCCGTTTGCAGCTGGGCATGGAGCCGGAGGCCGTGCAGGAGGCGATCGGCAAGCCGTTCACGATCCGCGCGGCGAAGGTGTACGAGAGCGATGAGTGGACGGAGGTGTGGGAGTATCTGCCGCCGATGTTCACCTGGACGCCGAAGACGTATTGGGTGTATTTCGAGAACGGCAAGGTGGTCCAGTGGGGCGAGCCGGGAGATTTCACCGGATCTCCCACCACGGTTCGCGAATACAATCCCAACAAGAGCGCTCGGTAAGGGGAGCCCCGTCTGTCCGGGTGGTGATCAAGCAGACGGGGTGACGCCGCCCGGCGAACGGCCCGGTGATGCAGATGCCTTTTCCAACTGGCGGGATGCGGCGCCTTCGCGTGATGCGGGGGCGCTGGTTTCCGTCTGGCGGCCGGCGGTGGTTTCTGCTGGTTTGCCTGGGGCTGGGCGGGCCGGCCTGGGGCCAGACGCTGCGGCTGGGGAATATTGATCTTTTTTTGACCGGCCGGATGGAGGTGGGCTATGAAAGCAACATTGACGGAGCCTATCCGGAGGAAGAGGATCCGAACTATGAGAAGGGGGATTTCTATTGGAGCCCCGGGCTGACCCTGCGGTCGTCGCCCGTGGCGATGCGGCCGACCACCACCCTGAATTTCGGCGCGGCCTACGAGTACATGGATTATTTCCAGCGGAATGACGAAGACACGGAACTCTACAATTTGACCGTGGATTTCCAGACGGTTCTGCCCCGGATTACGCTGGGTGGAAGCGGCATGGCGTCCCGGGAAGTCGAATCCGAGCAGGATTCGACTTATCGGCCCGGGGGGTCCAAGCGGGATCCCATGGAGACGCTGGAGGGGACGGTTTTTCTGAACTGGAACATGGGCAAACTGCGCGTGGAGACCCATGCGGATTATTCCCGCGAACGCCATGACAAGGAGGAATACAAGGCGGACGACCAGGATGAAACCACGCTGTTCGGAGGGATCTATTGGGATGTGTTTTCCTGGGGGAGCCTGTATTATTCCTGGGAAAATGTCGTGACCGAATACACGGAGTCGGGGGAGGAACAGGACGAAACCACGCAGAATGTGGGCCTTTCCGGGGCGATTCCCCTGAGTTGGCTGCGGCATCCGAAAATCACGTATTCCTTCGGATTTGAGTATGAAGAAGTGGAGACCGCCGACGGAGAAAGCCAGGACCCCACCTGGGAGCCGACGCACACGATCACGGTGATGGACGAGTTTCAGCTGACGAAAGCCGTGAATCTGTCGTTTTCCGCCACCTGGGAGGACACCTGGACCGACGACGAAGTATCCTTGTCCAACAACAGCGAGGAAGACGACGAGGTCACGTTTGAATACAACGTGCAGTTGAGCCAGCAGCTGGGACCCCGGGCGCAGCATGCCTTCAGCTTCAAGCAGGAGCCGAGGGATACGTTTGGTTCCACGGCGGACACGGAAACGACCACATATGGCTACACCTTTGGCGTCAAGGACATCCTGTTTTACGGCCTGAGCGTCGGATTCTCGGCGGAATACGAGCTGAGCACGCCGCTGGAGGGGGACGAAGAGACGGAGAAGACGACCACGATGGATGTGTCGCTGGGGCATTCCCGTCAGTTGTCCCGGCGCCTGAGCCGCAGCCTGGCCTATACCTATACTTGGGAAAACTCGAATTTTCACGACGACGGGGCGAAGGAAGAGCATGTCGTGACCTACGGGCTGGATTATCAGTTCTGATGTTCGTTCCGGAGGGGAGGGGCGGGGGCGCATCCCCGTTTCACTGACCCAGAACCCATTTTCATGAAAAGGGGCGGCAGGATGCCGCCCGTCCCGTCAAATCCCAAGGGACCGGCGGCTTCCAGCCGCCGATGGAGGTCAATGAAACGGGGATGCGCCCGAGGGG
>JAHDSS010000171.1 GCA_018432565.1 Kiritimatiellia bacterium | reverse complement strand
GGAACCGGCTCCGCCGCCCACCCGGGGGGCCTCCCAATGCTTTGTCGAACCGGTGGCGCTGGATATCATGGCAGAGAGCGGCAAAAAAATTCTCGGCGGCGCCATTCGCCGCTATGCCGGGACCGTGCTGTATCAAGGCTCTCTGCAGCTGCCGGGGGTTCGCGAGCGAGCCCCGATTTTCGAGCAGGCCATCCGGAATGGGCTGTCCCTGCATTGGAGCCTCGAATGGCAATCCGTGGACATCCCGGCGGATGTACTGGCGACGGCTGTCTTCCTCGAGGGAAAATACCGCTCGGCGGAGTGGATCCGGCGGCGGTAAAAGCCGGGCGGCAAAATCCGCTGGCGTCTCTGTGATTCGATGCCCGTTGCACAGGTAAGGCGGTTGAACTTCCCGGTACTTTTCAATTGCTGTGAGCAGCCGGTTGCTTCCGGAAGGGGTGGGGGGTTGCGAATATATAGTTATTGCAATAACTATAGTTATTGCAATAACTATACTTTTCCGGACTGTTCAGGCGGGCGGGAAAAACCTTCTTTTCCGTCGCATCCCGAGAGCCGGGGCCTCCATCTGCCGTTGGCGATCAAGGGGGCCGAGTGGGGACGCTTGCCATCGATTCTCCGCGAACAATTCATGGCGGACCGGGGGAGAGATGTGCTACATAAGACCGGTTGCGCAAAGGAGACTCCGTTATGCCGGTGCCCATTACGATAGAAAAACTGGTCAAGCGATTTGGCGACAAGACCGTGCTGCGGGGCATTGATGTCCGGATCGGGGCGGGGGAGTTGTTTTTTCTGCTGGGGCCGTCGGGATGCGGAAAAACGACGCTGCTGCGAGCCGTGGCGGGGCTGAACGAGCCCGATGAAGGACGCATTCTGGCGGGGGACCGCGATGTGACCCGCCTGCCGCCGCATCAGCGCGACATGGGAATGGTTTTCCAAAGCTACGCCCTGTGGCCGCACCTGAGTCTGCGCGAAAATGTCGCCTTCGGCCTGGAGATGCGGGGCATCCGCAAAGCCGAGGCCGGCCCGCGCGTGATGCGGGCCCTGGACATGGTCAAGCTGGCCGACCGGGCCAGCGCCAAACCCAATGAACTGTCTGGCGGCCAGCAGCAGCGAGTGGCTCTGGCCCGCGCGCTGGTGATCGAACCGCAATGCCTCCTGCTGGATGAACCGCTGTCCAACCTGGACGCCAAACTGCGGCTGGAGATGCGCACGGAAATCCGGCGCATCTGCAAAGAGGCCGGACTGACGGCCATTTACGTGACGCACGACCAGAAAGAGGCGCTGTCCATCGCCGATCGCCTAGCCATTCTCGATCAGGGCCGCCTGCTGCAGGTGGGATCGCCGCAGGAGGTCTATACCCGTCCCTGCACCCGGTTTGTCGCCCAGTTCATCGGCGAGACCACCTTCATCGAGGGCACCGTGAAGACGGTGCGCGATGGGACGGCCGACGTGGATACCGCGGCCGGCGTTTGGACGGCCACGGCGCCGGAGAAATCGGCGGCAGGCGAAAAGGTCTGGCTTTCAGTGCGGCCCGAGGCGGTGCAACTGCACACGGACAAGACCGGCGGGCCCAACGTCTTCAAGGCCCAATTGCATGGGACGATCTATCTGGGGGAAGTCGCGCAGCATGTCGTTGAACTCAGCGGGGGCATCTCCCTCAAGGCCTTGGAGACGCGGCCCAGGCTCGTCGCGCGCGACGAGACCCGGGCGGAGACGAGAGTGTACGTCGAGCCGGCAGACGTGCAGATCCTGACGGAATAGAACCAACAGCCAAACAGCCATTTAGACAGGATTTAAAGGATTTTTCAAAATGAACAGGATTGAGCAGCCAGGGAAAGTGGGGGCTTCGCCCACGAAGAGGATGAATCATGACGGACGATGAATTGACGGGGGTGATCATTGGCTGCGCGATGAAGGTCCACCGGAAATCGGGCGCCGGTTTCCTACACCCAACACGACATCGGCTTGCTGCTGAACATCGGATCGTCAAGCCTCCAATTCAAAAAGAAATTCCGGGTGTACAAGCAACCGGATTCCAATCCTGAAAATCCTGAATAATCCTGTTAATCCTGTCTAACCATGGTTCGAAATAGTTCCATCCTGCTGGTTCTGGCGTTGATTGTGGCACTTCCGTTTTGGTTCCGCCAGGAGGCGGGTGTGCGCGAATGGCGCGAAGGGGATCCGGTGCTGGTGATCATCACGCCGATGAATGAAGCGATCCGGCACGAATACGCCCTGGGGTTCTCGCGCTGGCACGCCCGGCGCTTCGGCGCGCCGGTCAAGGTGGACTGGCGGAACATCGGCGGCACGACGGAAATTTCCCGCTATCTGACCAGCGAATTCGTGTCGAGCTTCCGGGCCTGGTGGACGTCGCAGGGCCGGCCCTGGCGCGGCGACGGCGGGTCCATCATCCTGAACAAGTCGTTCGATCCGGCGAAACGGCCCGACGGGGTGGAAGAAGCCGACTGGGCGGAGCAGGTGGCGATGTTCCGCGCGTTTCGGGAGACGGACGATCCCCAGGCGTTTTCCAGCCAGATTGACATGTACTTCGGCGGCGGCGCCTACGACGGCGACAACGCCACCCGCCAGGGCCTGCTGGTGCCGGCCTGGGCGCCCGGCGAAATCCCGCCGGGGCTGATCGCCGACGGGAACGGCGTCGAGCTGATCCCGGAAGGAATGAGCGGCGAAACCTGGCGCACGCCGACGTGGTACGGGACGACGCTGAGCACGTTCGGGATCTGCTACAACCGCGACCGCATGCAGGCGCAGGGCATGGATTCGGAGCCCGCAAGCTGGGAAGACCTCGCCGATCCGCGCTGGTTCGGCACTCTCGGCCTGGCGGACCCGACCAAGAGCGGCAGCATTGCCAAGGCCTTTGAAACCATTGTGCAGGTGCAGTGCCGCAAGGCGGTCGAAGCCGCCGGATTCGGCGGGCAAACCGACGTCTTCGAAGCGGCCATCGCTGCTGCCCGGCTGCCGCCGGGCGACATGCCCGACGGAGTGCCCGCGGCCTATCAGGAAGCCGTCGAGCGAGGCTGGGCCGACGGGTTGCGCCTGCTGCAGAAAATCGGCGCCAATGCGCGCTATTTCACCGACAGCGCCAGCAAGGTGCCGCTGGATGTCGGGATGGGCAACGCCGCCGCCGGGCTGGCCATTGATTTCTACGGACGTTTCGAAGCGCAGGTCAGCAACGAGGGCCGCGGCCGGGAGGCCATGGCCTACGTGACGCCGCGCGGCGAGTCGGGCGTCAGCGCAGATCCGATTTCGATCCTGCGCGGCGCGCCCCGCCGGGAGCTGGCCGGACGCTTCATCGAATACCTGCTGAGCGAAGACGGCCAGCGGCTGTGGTGCTACCGGCCCGGCGAACCCGGCGGCCCGGAGAAATACGCCCTTCAGCGCTTCCCGATCCGGCGCGATTTTTATCCATCGGCGAATCCGGCGTTCCAGGCGTCGTATGAGCGGCACCGTCCGCACACGACGGATGATCTGGGCCGCCCGGTGCTGGATGCCTACCGCCTGGCCGAGGAATACGTATACCGTCCCCGGTGGACGGCGGGGCATTTCGGACTGCTGCGCGACCTGGTCCGGGCCATGTGCCTGGATGCGGGGCAGGAGCTGCGGAAGGCCTGGGGCGCGATCGGAGACGCCGGCGGTCCGGAGGCCTGTCCCCGGGCGCTGGAGGCCATGCAGCGCCTGCCGCAGGTGCCGGAGCCCTTGACCTGGGCCTCGGGCCTGACGATGGGAAAGAAATACGACCGGCTGGACCTGCTGCGGCAGTGGACGCTGCAGTATCGCGCCCAGTACGCCGAAGCGGCGCGGCTGGCGCGGGAGGAGGCCCGCCCATGAGACGAAGCACGGCATGGTTTGTGTTTGGCGCGGTGACCCTGCTGCTGTCGCTTTTGTTCTTCTGGCCGCTGGGCAAGGTGGTGGCCGGCGGATTCTGGGTGGATGGGCGTTTCACGCTGCGCTATCTGCTCGGGGTGTTCGAGAACCCCATCTATGTCGAGGGGCTGTTCAACAGCCTGAAGATTGCCCTGGGCACGACGGGGCTGGCGCTGGTGGTGGCGCTGCCGCTGGCCTGGATCGCCAACCAGTTCGAGTTCCGGGGGAAGGCGGTGTTTTCGGCGCTGGTGCTGGTGCCGATGATCCTGCCGCCGTTCGTGGGGGCCATCGGGTTCCAGCAGATGTTCGGGGCCTACGGCATGGTCAACGCGCTCTTCGGGCTGGGGGCGCGGGACTGGCTCGGGGGCGGGCAGTACGCCGGCGTGGTGCTGCTGCAGACGCTTGCCCTGTATCCCATCCTCTATCTGAATGCCGTGGCGGCGCTGGCCAACATCGATCCGGCGATGGAAGAGGCGGCGGCCAATCTCGGATGCACCCGCCTGCGGCGGTTTTTCCGGATCACCCTGCCGCTGATGATGCCGGGACTGTTTGCGGGCGGCACGCTGATCTTCATCTGGAGTTTCACGGAGCTGGGCACGCCGCTGATCATGAACTATACGCGCTGCGCCTCGGTGCAGATCTACGACTCGCTGAAGGAAATCGGGTCGAACCCGTTTCCGTATGCGCTGGTGTCGGTGATGCTGGCGTCGAGCGTGGGGCTGTATGCCCTCAGCAAGTGGCTGTTCGGCGGCCGGGCCTACGCCATGCAGAGCAAGGCAAGTACGCAGTCGGCGACCCGCCGCCTGACGGGCTGGCGCGGTGGACTGGCGGCGCTGCCGTTCGCCCTGGTGACAGGCCTGGCGCTGCTGCCGCATCTGGGCGTGGTGCTGACAAGTTTCGCCGTGCCGGGCAGCTGGTACCAGAACGTGCTGCCGGGCGCCTTCACCGGCGCCAACTACATCGAGGCGCTGGGCCACGACATGACCG
>JAHDSS010000240.1 GCA_018432565.1 Kiritimatiellia bacterium | reverse complement strand
TAGGCCGTGCTCTTGCGCGAACCCTTGAAGCCGCAGCGGCCGCCGCTGCTCCACGAGATCACGTTGCCGCGCGGATCGCTGATGCTGACGGTGGTGTTGTTGAAGGACGCCAGAATGTGCACGACGCCCACGGGGATGTTCTTGGAGCCCTTGACGCGGCGGCGCACGGTCTTGGCTTCGCCCTCCGCGCCTTCCGCGGAAGCAGGAGCAGCCGCGGCGGGAGCTTCGGGGGCGGCGGCGGGCGCCGGCGGCGCCTTCACTTCATCTTTGATTTCTTCGGCCATGAATGAATCCTCTTACTTGGCGGACTTGACGGCGGAGCGGGCTTCCTTGCCGCGGACGGCGCCGACCGTCTTGCGGGGCCCCTTGCGGGTGCGGGCGTTGGTGCTGGTGCGCTGCCCGCGGACGGGCAGCCCCTTGCGGTGGCGGATGCCGCGGTAGCAGTTGACGGCGATCAGGCGGCGGATGTTGCCGCTGACTTCGCGGCGCAGATCGCCTTCGACCACGTAGTCTTCCTGAAGCATCTTCGACAGCGCCGTGATTTCCTCGCCGCTCAGATCGTCGGCCTTCTTGGCCGGATCGATCTTCAGCTTGGCCACCACTTCCCGCGCACGGGCGGGGCCGACACCGTAAATGTACCGCAGCGCGTACTCGACGCGCTTCTTGCCGGGTATGTCAACGCCTATCACTCTGGGCATGGTTCCTCTTCTCCTTCTCAGCCTTGGCGCTGCTTGTGGCGCAAATCGGTGCAGATGACCCGCACCACTCCCTTGCGACGCACAATCTTGCAGCGCTCGCAAATCCGTTTGACCGATGTCCGTACCTTCATGTCTCGCCTCTGTCTTCCATCCATTCCACAATCTCGCCGCGCGACATGTCGAACGGCGACATGGCCACGCGTATCCGCGCTCCCGGAGGACACAACCTCCCGAACGCGGACGCTTTCTCCCGCGGAACGAAAGCCGTAAATTCATGTCCGTTGCCCAGTCGGGCACGGAAAACGCGTGTGTCTAGCACAGTTGCCACGACCGCGTCCAGCAGAATTATTTCGCTTCCGCGCACGTGAGGATCTCCGCCGGCCCGTCCGGCACGATCAGGACCGTGTGCTCGACGTGCGCCGAGCGCTCCCGGTCCAGGGTGCGCACCGTCCAGCCGTTGGCCAGGGTTTCCACCTCGTGCGTGCCCCGGTTGACCATCGGCTCGATCGCCAGCGTCATGCCGGGCCGCAGCACCGGGCCCTTGCCGGGGGTCCCGAAGTTGGGCACCTGCGGATCCTCGTGGAGCTTGCGCCCCACCCCGTGCCCGCAGAAATCGCGCACGACGGAAAACCCGGCGGCCTCCGCCACGGACTGCACCGCATGGCCGATGTCGCCCAGACGGTTCCCCGCGCGGGCGGCGTCCATCGCCGCCGCCAGACCCTCGCCGGCGATCCGGCACAGCCGCTCGCTCTCGGCGTCCACCGCGCCGACCCGGACGGTCGCCGCGTTGTCGCCGATGAACCCTTCGGCCGTCACGCCGACATCCAGCTTGACCAGGTCGCCGGCGTTGATGACCCGCGGACCCGGAATGCCGTGCACCACCTCGTCGTTGAGCGAGATGCACGCCTGTCCCGGAAATCCTCCATATCCAAAGAACGCGCTGCGGACGCCCCGCTCCCGGAGCCAGTCCCGGGCGTAGTCGTCCAGCTCGCCGGTGGTCGTCCCGGGGCGCACCCGGGCGGCCATCGCAGCCAGCAGTTCGGCGGACAGCCGGCATGCCACGCGCATGTGCCGGAGATCCGCCGGGGTTTTGATCGGAATCATCGTCCCGAACCGGCGTCAGGCCAGTTTGGACAGCAGCTCCGCCGTCGCGTCCCGGGGGGTCGTACCGGCATTGATGCGGACCAAAACGCCTTTCGTTTCGTAAAAATCAATCAGGCTGGCGGTCTGGCGCTGATATACCTCCAGCCGGTTCAGAACGGTTTCCTCGCTGTCGTCGGGGCGCTGGTAAAGCGGCCCGCCGCACTGGTCGCACACGCCTTCGACCTTCGACGGAATGTTGGTGACGTGATAGACCGCGCCGCAGCTCTTGCAGATGCGCCGGCCGCTGAGACGGCTGACGATCACCGGCGTGGGCACCTCCAGCAGGAACACCTGGTTCACCCGCCCGTTCAGCTCCGCCAGGGTCTCGTCCAGGCCCCGCGCCTGCTCCAGCGTGCGCGGAAATCCGTCAAACATGTAGCGGTCGGTCGCCTTCCCCTGCGCCAGGCGCTCGCGCACGATCCGCAGGATGACCTCGTCCGGCACCAGCTCGCCCTTTTCCATGAAGGCCTTGGCCTCCAGCCCCGTGGACGTGCCGGCCTTGATCGCCGCGCGCAGCATGTCGCCGGTGGAGACGTGGATGAAATCCGTGGCGGCGCGGACGCCTTCGGCCAGCGTTCCCTTCCCCGCGCCCGGCGCGCCCAGCAGAATGATGGTGTCCATGCGGTTGGCTCCCTTCCCGGCGGCTCAGCGGCGGCCGCGCAAATGGCCCTTGCGGAGGAATCCGTCGTAGTGACGGGTCACCAGGTGCGATTCCACCTGGCGCATCGTGTCGAGCATCACGCCCACGATGATCAGCAAACTGGTCCCGCCGAAGAACTGCGCCACCATGGGCGGAATCCGGAACTGGCTGGACAGGATCATCGGCAGCACGGCGATGCCCGTCAGAAACACCGCCCCCGCCAGGGTGATGCGC
>JAHDSS010000394.1 GCA_018432565.1 Kiritimatiellia bacterium | reverse complement strand
GCCGGGGGGTGGAAGGATGGAATATTGGAACGGGGAAACTGGAAACTGGAGACTTGGAAAGAGCCGCGGGGCGCGGCGGGAACAGGCGCGCGTCAGGCGCGGTGGCGGCCGAGGGCATTGCGAAAGACGTCGCAGGGAAATGTCGTGACGGACTGCATATTGGGGCGGGATGATACGACAAAACGGGGGAAAGGCAAACGGAATCAGGAGACAGGGGGCAGGGGACAGGGGACAGGAGTCAGAGGTCAGGGTTCAGGGAGCAGCCATGGAGACTGAACCCTGAACTCCGGCCTTCAGTCCCCGTTGATGGGGCAGGGATGGATGTCCCAGATTTCCCTGGCGTACTGGGCGATGGTGCGGTCGGTGCTGAACTTGCCGGAGTTGGCGATGTTGAGGATGCACATTTTCGCCCAGCGGGCCTTGTCCTGGAAGACTTCGGAGATGGCGGCCTGGCATTCGACATAGGCATCGAACTCGTCGAGGACGAGGTAGCGGTCGCCGTGGGTCAGCAGGGTGTCCCAGATGGGCTGGTAGAGGCCGGGCTGGTCGAGGTTGAAGAAGTTGTTTTTGATGGCGTCGAGGACGCGGCGGACGGCGGGGTTGGCGTGGTACACGTCCCAGGGGTTGTAGCCGGCCTTCCAGGTGGCTTCGACTTCCTCGACGGTCTTGCCGAAGAGGAAGAAATTGTCGGGGCCGACCTCCTGGCGGATTTCGACGTTGGCGCCGTCGAGGGTGCCGACGGTGAGGGCGCCGTTGAGCTGGAACTTCATGTTGCCGGTGCCGGAGGCTTCGGTGCCGGCGGTGGAGATCTGCTCGGAGAGGTCGGCGGCGGGGATGATGCGTTCGGCAAGCGATACGCGGTAATCGGGGAGGAAGACGACGTTCATGCGGTTGGTCATGGCGGGGTCGTGGTTGATGACCGAGGCGACGTCGTTGATGAGCTTGATGATGAGTTTGGCGAGGTAGTAGCCGGGCGCGGCCTTGGCGGCGAACAGGTAGGTGCGCGGGACGAACGGGGCGGAGGGGTTGGACTTCAGCTCGAAGTACTGGTGGATGATGTCCATGACATTCAGGAGCTGGCGCTTGTATTCGTGCATGCGCTTGACCTGGACATCGAAGATGGAATCCACGTTGACCTCCACGCCGAGCTGGTCGCGGATCAGGTCGGCGAGGCGTTCCTTGTTCTCGCGCTTGACGGCCATGACGCGCTGCTGGAAGCCGGGGTCGTCGGCGAAGGCCTCGAGCTTTTTCAGCTGGGGCAGGTCGGTGATCCAGCCGTCGCCGATTTTTTCCGTGATGAGGTCGGCGAGGCCGGGGTTGGCCTTGAGGAGCCAGCGGCGGGGGGTGATGCCGTTGGTCTTGTTGTTGAACTTGTCGGGCCAGAGCTCGTAGAAGTCCTTGAAGAGGGTGGATTCGAGGAGTTTGGAATGGAGTTCGGCGACGCCGTTGACGGCGTGGGAGCCGACGACGGCGAGGTAGGCCATGCGGACTTCGCGGAAGGGGGCTTCCTGGATGAGGGACATGCGGGCGATGCGGTCGTTGTCGCCGGGGTGGCGGGTGGCGATTTCGCGGAGGAAGCGGCGGTTGATTTCGTAGATGATCTGGAGATGGCGGGGCAGGATGGTTTCGAAGAGCTGGACGGGCCAGCGTTCGAGGGCTTCGGGCATCAGGGTATGGTTGGTATAGCCGAAGGTGCGGACGACGAGGGACCAGGCGTCGTCCCATTCAAGCTGCTCGTCATCGAGGAAGATGCGCATGAGCTCGGCGATGGCGAGGGCGGGATGGGTGTCGTTGAGCTGGATGGCGACCTGGTCCGGGAAGGCGTGGATTTCGTTGTTGTCGGTCTTGAAGCGGCGGACGATGTCGTGCAGCGAGCAGGCGACGAAGAAATACTGCTGTTTGAAGCGCAGTTCGCGGCCCTGTTCGATGTTGTCATTGGGGTAGAGGACCTTGGTGATGTTCTCGGTGAGGGT
>JAHDSS010000345.1 GCA_018432565.1 Kiritimatiellia bacterium | reverse complement strand
GCCGCGCCCGTCGGCGACGTCACGATGCCCACATGCTGCGGCAGGGCCGGCAGCGGCCGCTTGCGCTCCTCGGCAAACAGCCCTTCCGCGGCCAGCTTCTTCTTCAGCAGTTCCAGCCGCCGCATCAGCTCCCCTTCGCCGGCCGGCTCCAGTCGCTTCAGGACAATCTGCACATCCCCGCCCGCTTCGTACATCGTCACCTGCCCGAAGCCCCGCACCAGCAGGCCATCCTTCAGCGGCAGATCCACGCCGGCCAGCGCGCCGCGGAACATCACCGCCCGCAGCTGCCCCGTCGCATCCTTCAGCGTGAAATAGGCATGACCCGACGCCGGCCGCCGGAAATTCGAAATCTCCCCCTCCACCCAGACCGCGCCGATCATTCCCTCCAGCGTGCTCTTGATCCGCCGCGCCAGCTCCGAGACCAGCCAGACCTTGCGATCCGGCTTCTCCGGCCCGCCCGGCTCGTCCCGTCCTGACCACGGTTCCGCCATTCCCGCTCCTACCACTCGATGGGAGCGTTCAGCTCCTCCAGCTCTTCCGGCGTGTACTCCGGCGAGACCATCTGCATCCGCCCCACCTTCAGCTTCGCCCGCCGTCCCGACACCAGATCCCGCACCTCCATGTCGCCGATCATGTACACCTGCCGCAGCTTCTTCACCGACTGCACCTCAAAGCGCTTCACGGCGCCGCCGCCGCGCCAGGCCTCCCCGCGCACCACCGCCCCGTACGCCGGCGCCACCCACAGCCGGATCCTCGACCAGTTCCCTTCCGCCGCCGACGCCAGCTCCGGCGGACAGTCCATCTCGATGATCCGGCAGTCCCAGCGGTTCGCCACCCGTTCCGAACCGACGATCCGGGGATTCGGCCACCAGAAAAACGAAAAGCTCAGCTCCATCCAGCTGATGCCGGTCTCCGCCACGGACCCGAACAGATCCGGCAGGGGCGCCGGCTGCGGGGGATCGCCTTCGGCAAACGAAAAATCCGCGGTTGCCCCGCCCAGTTCCACGGTCATTTCCTGCATCACGCCGCCGAAGCCGTCCAGCAGCGTGTAGCGCGCCACCCGGCCGTCCGCGCGGGGCGCCAGATGCGCCTGCGCCCGCACCGTGCGCAGCGGCCGCCCCGTGCGGTCAATCACGCGGATCGCCGCCTCCATCTCCAGCGGAACGTCCGGCATGGACATCCGCACCCGGCGCATCAGCTCCTCCGCTTCCCCATCCCCCGCGGCCGCCGTCGCGACGGCCACACAACCCGCCAGCCAGGCGGCCCGCATCCTGCTCAACCGGTACTTCATGCCCGGCATCCTATGCGACCCCGCCCCCCCCCGCAATCGTTTTCCCGTCCGCGCCGCCCCGCGGCCTCGTTTCGCGTAAAAAAGAATTGAACCACCCCGCAAATATGGCATAGTCCCCCCCGTTCGTTCGGGCGATTAGCTCAGTTGGTTAGAGCGCTTGCTTGACATGCAAGAGGTCACAGATTCGAGTTCTGTATCGCCCACCACTTTTGCGCGAGCGCAAAAGTGCCCCCCGTAGCCTTGGCGAAGGGGGGCCGGATTCTTTATGCGGATTTTCCAAGCCCCCCTTCTTGAAATGTCCCCACTCCCCCCTCGTTCTGACATGCCGCACCGTACTTTCCAAGATCAAGAAAAGGCTGCCGCATCCGAACGCTGCCTCAAAACCGGCTTCAACTTCGCCTTCGCGAAAGAGCATTCTGATTTTCTTCTGTCTGGCAAGCCCCGCACACGGTCCATATCCTGCTGCGGATTACGCATTACGAGGCTGCCCCTTTTGAGTTAATTAACATTTTCCGCTTTTCTCCGTCATAACCCGCAGCTAGACTGCCTGTTGCCATGAAACGGAACCCCCAATTGGTTTGCCAGCACCTTGAAAACATCTCCCGCGGGGCCTTGGATAAATACCAAAGCATCATCCGCGAATACGTGCGCGGGCGACAGGGCATCTACGTCCTGTATCGCCGAGGCAAGCTGTACTACGTCGGCCTGGCCACCAATCTCCGCAACCGGCTGAAACAGCATCTCCGTGACCGGCACGGCGCTTCCTGGGACCGGTTTTCGGTCTATCTCACCATTGGGGATCATCACCTGAGGGAATTGGAAACCCTCATCCTCCGCACCGTAAAACCGGCCGGGAACAAGGTGAAGGGAAAATTCGCCAAATCCCAAGACCTACGCCGCCAGTTCCGCCAGGACATGAAAAAGAGTTTTGAAGCCGAAATAAACGGAATGTTCGACGCCTACCGCCCCAAACGGCGCAAGCCGAAGCCGGTCAAAACCAAGGGTCGGGAGCCTGTTCTGGCAAAATATGTGACCACCCGCTTCCCCATCAAAGCCCATTTCAAGGGCAAGACCATCCGGGCTGTTGTTCGGCGCGATGGAACGGTTCGTTATGCCGGCAACATCTACAACTCCCCCTCCCAAGCTGCCGCCGCCGCCTGCAAGCGGCGCACCTGCAACGGTTGGCGCTTCTGGCTGTTTCAGCGCGCCCCAGGCGACTGGGTTCCCCTCGACGTCCTTAGAAACTGACAAACATTTCGGCAAGCCCCCTGCAAAGTCTTTGCCCTCCGGCCAGCCTCTTGCTATTTTGGACCTAGCATGAGCACCCAGCCGAATCTTGCGCCGGAGTATTTTCAAGCCGTCTCACTGATTCTCTCCAGCGGTGCCGGAGTTCCCGAAACCTCCTTCTACCCCGCCCTCTCCCAACTGCTCTCCGGCATAGGGAACACCCTCAAGCCCAAAGTGGCCTGTATCATCAATCCTGCCAATCGCGGCGCGGGCATCCCCGATGGCGGCTTCTATACCGCCGACCAGCTCCGCAAAACGCCGGATCGGCTCCATCCTCCCCCGGAGTTGATGCCCGCGCGTGGCGTCATGGAGGTAAAACCGCCTTCGCATGACCTCCAAACGCTGATGGAAAGCGAACAGGTCGCCAAATATCTCCGCCGCTACGGCCTCGTTCTTGCCACCAACCTGCGCGCCTTCGCCCTTGTCCAGGCCGACCCCGACGGCAATCCCGTCATCCTCGAACGCTGCGAACTCGCCCCCGATGAAAAATCCTTCCGCGCCGCCCTCGCCCACCCCCACAAGCTGGCCAAGGAACACGGACCCGTTCTCGAGGAATACCTCAAGCGCGTCCTGACCCACAACGCCCCCCTCAAAACCCCGCAGGACGTTGCCCGCCTCCTTTCCTCCTACGCCCGCGAAGCCAAGGCCCGCATCGAAAACGGCGACCTCGCCACCCTCGCCGCCATCAAGAACGCCCTCGAAACCGCCCTCGGCTTGCATTTCGATGGAGAAAAGGGCGAACACTTCTTCCGCTCCACCCTCGTCCAAACGCTGTTCTACGGCATCTTCTCGGCCTGGGTCATTCACGCCCGCCATCGCATCGCCATCGCCGAGAAAACACCCAAAACCCGGCTTGTTCGTGAAGCCGCCGCCGCGTATCTCCCCACCGCCGATCGCTTCGACTGGAAAGATACCGGCTACCTCCTGCGCGTCCCCATGATCCGCGCCCTCTTCAACCACATCGTCCATTCCCGCGATCTCGAACAACTCCACCTCCCCGAAGTCCTCGACTGGGCCGGCGCCGCCCTCAACCGCGTCAACGCCCGCCTCTTCTTCGAGGGCTTCGAGGAACACCACGCCGTCCAATACTTCTACGAACCCTTCCTCGCCGAATTCGATCCCGACCTCCGCAAGGAGCTCGGCGTCTGGTACACCCCCGCCGAAATCGTCGACTACCAGGTCGAACGCGTCGATGCCGTCCTTCGCTCCGAACTCGGCATCCCCGACGGCCTCGCCGATCCCAACGTCGTCGTCCTCGATCCCTGCTGCGGCACCGGCGCCTACCTCTGCGCCGTCCTCCGCCGCATCCAAAAAACCTTCTCCGATAAAGGCGCCGACGCCCTCGCCGCCCACGACCTCAAGCAGGCCGCCCTCCACCGCATCTTCGGCTTCGAAATCATGCCCGCCCCCTTCGTCGTCTCCCACCTCCAACTCGGCCTCCTTCTCGAATCCCTCGGCGCACCCCTCGACGACGCCAAAACCGAACGCCCCGGCATCTTCCTCACCAACTCCCTCACCGGATGGGAACCACCCAAGGAAAAAGCCAAGCAGGACCTGATCTACTTCCCCGAACTCGCCGCTGAACGCGATGCCGCCGCCAAAGTCAAACGCGACAAGCCCATCCTCGTCATCCTCGGCAACCCGCCCTACAACGCCTACGCCGGCGTCAGCCCCGAAGAGGAAAATGGCTTAGTCGAGCCGTACAAAAAAGGCCTGGCCTCCGAATGGAAGATCAAGAAGTTCAATCTCGATGAACTCTATGTCCGCTTCTTCCGCCTCGCCGAAAAACGCATCGCCGAACACGGCGGCCGCGGCGTCGTCTCCTTCATCTCCAACTTCTCCTACCTCGGCGACCCCTCCTATGTCGTCATGCGCCAAAGCCTCGCCGGTCATTTCGACCGGCTTTGGTTTGATTGCATGAATGGCGACAGCCGCGAAACCGGCAAGCTCACCCCCGAAGGCAACCCCGACCCCTCCGTTTTCTCCACCGAATGGAACCGCGAAGGCATCCGCCTCGGCACCGCCATTGCCACACTCGTGCGGAAAACTAATGAGCCCAAAGCGCAAGTCCTGTTCCGCCACTTCTGGGGTACTCAGAAACGGGAAGAACTGGTCGCCAGCCTCTCAATACCGGATTTTAACGCGCAATATGAAACCACTGCGCCAAACAAGGACAACCGCTTTTCTTTTAAACCTTCTGATGTGACTTCGGCTTATCGCAGTTGGCCAAACCTGACGGATCTTTGTTCAACCGCCCCTGTGAACGGATTGATGGAAAAACGCGGCGGCGCATTGATAGATGTTAGCAAGGAAGATCTCGCATCTCGAATGAAACGCTACTTCGACCCCGATGCCTCCTTCGAGGACCTTCAAAACGAAGAACATCCACTTGCCAAGGATGCCGCCAGATTTGACGCACGCAAGGCGCGGCCAAAGATTCAACTAAACGAAGGATTTAAGCCGGACCAAATTGTGCGGTATGCCTTGCGCCCATTTGATAATCGCTGGTGCTATTTCACCTCTATTCGCCCGGTTTGGAACGAGCCTCGTCCGAATCTCTGGCCGCAATGCTGGAGGGGAAATGCCTTTTTCCTATCAAGATTCAATCGTTCAAAAGACCCCGAAGGCGTTCCGTTTTATTACTCGCGAGTTCTCTGCGACGATCACTTTTTAACAACGGATGCATCCGTATTCCCGCTTCGCCTTAATTCACTTCCAGGTCTTGGCCAAGAGGCTGATAACATTGTCGCCAATCTTTCTCCCTTCGCCCGCTCCTATCTGGCCGGCCTTGGCCTTCCCGATCCCGACACAGACGTCGCGACCGCCGAGTTGATTTGGATGCACGCCTTGGCGATTGGCTATTCCCCCGCGTACCTATCTGAAAACGCCGATGGCCTTGGTCAAGACTGGCCCCGCATCCCGCTGCCGCAAGAGAAATCCGTTTTGCTCGCCTCCGCCGCGCTGGGCCGGCAACTGGCGGCCCTGCTCGACACCGAAGCCCCCGTGGACGGCGTCACCACCGGCACCATCCGCCCCGAACTCCGGGACATCGCCGTCTTCCGCCGCGCCGACGGCAACGCCGCCGAACCCGCCGGCGGCGACTTGGACCTCACCGCTGGCTGGGGCCACGCCGGCAAAGGCGGCGTCACCATGCCCGGCCGCGGCAAAACCGCCCCTCACGGCACCGACGCGCTGGACATCTACTTGAACGATTCCACCTGCTGGCGCAACGTTCCCCAAGCCGTTTGGAACTTCACCATCGGCGGCTACCAAGTCATCAAAAAATGGCTCTCCTACCGCGAAAAACCTCTGCTTGGCCGCCCCCTCACGCCTGACGAAGTCCGCTACGTCACCGAGATGGCCCGACGCCTCGCCGCCCTTCTCGCCCTCCAACCCGCCCTCAACGCCAACTACCGCGACGCATCGGGCTCATGAACCCTTCGACTGTAGCTGAAAGACACCCTCAATCCACGCGTGCTCAGTTCATGTTATGACCACAATGCAAAATGTCAAAGTGGGTTGCAAATGATCACCAGACCAACGGTTTTAATACTTGGCGCTGGGGCCAGCTGCCCTTTTGATCTTCCATCGGGAAAAGAGTTGTTTGATTCCATCTGCACCGAACTGAAAATGCCCGAACTTTCTGATATCGGCATGCTTCTCATTTCCTGCGGTTATCGTTCTCATGATTTAACAGAGTTTGCAGAGTGCCTTTTACATTCGGGTCTTTCCTCGATCGATCGGTTTTTGGAACATCAGGAGGCCGGATGGGTCGAGCTGGGCAAACACGCAATTGCAGCATCTCTACTTCCAAGGGAGAAACCAGACCTGTTGTTCAGAGACACAGTCCACAACCCCAATTGGCTCAAAACTCTTTTTCGTTGCATAAACGGCCCCGTTGATACCTTCGAACAGAACGAGCTAACGGTTATCACATACAACTACGACCGGTCTGTTGAACAATTTCTTTTCACGTCTTTGAAGAGCATCTACAATCTTGATGATGCCCACTGCGCATCCGCTATACAGAAAATTCCAGTCATCCATCTCCACGGTCTACTCTCTCCCATCATTGGGAAGCCGGGAACTATTGTTGGATACGGAGAAGAAATATCCACCTTAAGGGTACAGGGGTGCGCAAGGAATATCCGCATCATTCACGAATCTATCGAAGGCATTGCTGAGTTCGATCAAGCACACAAGGCGATTCAGGATGCTGAAATCATTGCGTTTCTTGGATTCGGTTATAACAAAACGAATCTGGTCCGCTTATTGTCCCCGAACATAAGACCAGGTCGCCGCCCAGATGTGTTTGCCTCGGTTTGCGGCTTCGGCGCGGCAGAAATCCAAGCCATTAAATCATACCTCGACAGGTATTTTGGCACAGGCCGGGTTTTTGTTGGGTCCCCCACACAAGACATCAGCCGCATGCTCCATGACTATCCAATATTACCCTTTCTCTAAAGAAAGGAGGGCTCGTATACTGGATGGCTGGGAGAGCAACTTTCCGGGGCATTCGCTACATGCACAATCATGCTCTTGCAGCCTCCCGCGGCATCTGGTCCCATGTCCGTTTTTCGAGCAATCGGCCGGCCTTTTTCTTGCGTACACCGCCCCACTGCTTAAAGAAGAACGCCACCCCGGCATCTAGGCATTGGTCCCGCAGGTCGGTCACCCAGGCGGGATCCATAGGCCGGGCTCCCGGCCCGGATTCGCCACCGACGATGACCCAATCGATGTGGGATAGGTCCAAATCCGGCAACGGTCCTAGCAACGGCTCCAGCGACAGGAACCGCACGGCAGCCGGGACTTCGCGCAGCCGGTCGATCCGGTCCACGTGCCGGTCGTTCTCGACCGTAACGCCCATCCAGACGTTCGGCGTCCATTTGAACCGCGAAGCCAGTTGAACCATTCGATCCGCGCGCTTGGTCAGGATCTGGAAGGTGTGCCACCGGGCCTGGTTCATCGTGAAGAAGATTTCCTCGATGAACCGGACCGGCACCGCCTTGTGGAACAGGTCGCTCATGGAGTTCACGAAAATCATCTGCGACTTTTTCCACTTCAGCGGCATCCCCAGCACGTCGGGATGACAAGTGACCTCGAAGCCATTGCGATAGTTCGGCTGCCCCATCGCATGGAGCCGCTTCGCCATCCGCTCGGCATAGCAATGCGCACACCCCGCGCTGATCTTCGTGCACCCCGTCACCGGATTCCACGAAGACTCCGTCCACTCGATGGATGAATTGATAGCCATATCAGGTTGCCCTTTTTAGGATATACTGTGCCAATTTCATAGCCAAATCCTGTGCTGGCTTGTATCGGCTGGCTACGGCAAAGGTCAGGATGAACATCGGGCTGTTTTTCGAGTTGCACAGGCAACGAGGTTCCGTCGCCACCTTGGGAAATATTGAAGCCAGCCGCTCCTGATAGAATTTCGTGATCGTCTGGATGGGCTGACTGACCTTGCAGACGCCCGCATCTTCGAAAGCCGGAAGAACGCCTTGTGGATCGGCTTTATAAAAGGCGGTCTGCCAATCGGCCGTGCCGAACAACCGATCCAGCTTTTTCCTTAACGAGACCGGTATGTCTTCCAACCGCTGCCGGAGCAATCGATTGACCCCGATTCCTACGGGAAAGAGAATCCAAACATCCATGGCTTCCGTCTGCGCAATGGCTTTCATGGTATCCCAATCCACGGCCATGCCGTAAGGATCGAGAAACAACACGGCCCGGTTTTTCCGCCAATCGATGGTGCGGCATAGTTCCGGGATGGCGCGGTTGGCGTCGTCGGCCAGAAACTCCAAAGCCAAATGTGGATAATTGCTTTGAATGCTCCTGAGTTCCTGCATCCGTTTCTGGCTCTTCTCGATGAACACATAGCGGTCGAACGGATGGGACACCTGCAGCGAGATCCTGGCGGACCCATCAAAAATGCGGGCCGCTTCTTCCTCCGCCTCTTGCAGCAAAGACGGTGTTTCGTTTTCTTCGCCGATCATCTCCCGGTAGCCGGTACCGGCAAAGGCATCCACGTATATCTTACCGAACCCCTTGTTTTTCAGGGCCGTCGAATAGGCTTCCAGATAGGACGCCACCAGATCGAGCTTGAGCTCGGTCCATGAACCGCCAAACGACTGGCGAGATTCCGCCACAATCCCGAGTTGCCCCGTCTCTTTGATTTCCGGATTCACTCTGACCTCCCGGCAGGAATGCCTGACCCTGACCAATCGCTATGTTTTGCAATATACTGAACGTTAGTTTACTTATATGCAAGAGAAAATGCCACAAGTCATCGCGTGGGGCAATGAACCCACTTTGCTGGCGTTTCCCTTCGAACTGCAAGGAATTCTGCCATATCCGGGTTTCCGCGGCAAGTCAGGGCGGCGAAAAGAGGCGGATCAGGAGACAGGGGACAGGAGACAGAGGACGGTGAACAGGGAGCAGAGGACAGCGGGAACAACCGCCGGCCGCGGCGCGACCGGCTGCAGCAGTGAGACGTCAACCCGGCTACGGACCTGCCACGCGGGCGGGCGTGGTTTTACGGATTGTACGGATTCGACCCTGG
>JAHDSS010000316.1 GCA_018432565.1 Kiritimatiellia bacterium | reverse complement strand
TTCCGGGTCGGTCCACAGAATGTCCTGCCCCACCCCCACGCCGCGCTTGGTGCGCACGTCGAAGTGAGTGCGGCTGCGGAAAACGTCTGTCAGCGGCTGGTTGTAGGCCGTCAGCAGAAACGCGCCCATCGTGGAACTGTAGCCGGGCGTGAACTCGAATTTGGCCAGTTCTTCGAGATTGGCGCGCAGATAGGGAAAATAAAAGAACGGCACGGGGCCGAGCTGGAAGCGCAGGTGCTTCGCCCGCAGGATCTTGTTGTCCTCCAGCGTCGCGGAGGCCGCCCGGACGGAATATTCCGGCCGGTCCGGCTCGCAGGTGGTCAGCATCACGCCGTCGAGTTCCATCATCCGGGGCGACGAGCGGCGCGAATCCCGCGCGGTGATGTGCCAGGGGGGCGCCGACGCCTCGAACGCGCCGAAATCCCCGGTGCTGGTTTTGAAGTTGTAGGTGGCCTCTTCACCCCGCCACACGTTGCCCAGATATTCAATGACGATGTTTCCGCGCGCATGCACCACTTCGGCCGCGGTATCCACTTCCGCATAGTCGGCCGACACCGAATCGCCGCCCCGGGAGACCTTCACACCGCCGCGGGCAATCACCAGGCGGCGGGCGGCATCGTAGGCCAGGCTGTCGGCCTGGATGTCAATGACGCCGGCTTCCGGCGTGACCGCCGCCACCTGGGCGGCGGGCGTCGGCGTCACGACCGGCTGCTGGGCGGCGGACGGACCGGCCCCCAGCGCGACCAGAACCGCCAGACATCCCCCCGCCGTCCAGACGGCACCCCTGCCCTGAAAAATGGTTGGCTCCATGGCGCGGCACTCTATCAGCCGGACTTTCCCACCGCCAAGCGCAATCTGCCCGGACGGATCCGAAGAAGCCAACGCGGGGAAAGCGTACGCGCGTTCGGCTTTCGGCCGGCGTCAGGCCGTCTTGCCGGCGCACGATTCGGCCCGGGCCAGCCGGCAGGCCGGCGTGGGCATGCGGTGCAGCAGCAGCACCTGCCAGAGCGGCGCATCCAGCGCAAACGGCGCGCGCCGGAACTGCTGTTCCAGGCAGGTGCGCAGCGCGTCGGGTCCGCCGGCGTGTTCGATGGCGAACCGGTCGGCGCGCAGTTCCAGCCGCCGCACCACGGCATGCGCCGCCAGGCCCGCCAGCGCCGCCAGCCCGAACAGCGCCGTCACCAGAAACGGAAAGGCCGCCGGCGCGGCCGCGCCGCTGAGCCCCGCCGCCCGCGCCGCCCGGTCCGCCGCCGCCGCCGCGCCGAGAAACACCGCCGCCGCCAGCGCTATGTGCATCGCCTGCGCCGCCCACGCCGCCCCGTGGCGATGCCAGGCCATGTGGCGCGCCGCCAGGAACACCTGTTCGCGGCGGCCCAGCCGGCGCCACGCCCATTCCGAATACACCACCCGCCGACGGCGTCCCGCCCCCGTCAGGCGCACGTCTTCGAGATCTTCCTGATGCTCGAAATCCCACCATGCCACGCCGGTGATCTCCAGCCCGGCTGCCTCGCCGATCCGCCGCAGTTCCGCCTCCAATGACTCGTCGCGGACCGGGACCGGCGGACGCACGCGCGGCAGCAGCTGCGACGGCCCGCACTCCCCCAGACCCGCCACCAGCACCGCGTAGGCGCCCGTGGCCCATACCCACCACACCGAGGGAAACAGCCGCATCAACGCGTACAGCCCCGTGAAGCCGGCCGTCGCCAGCCCCATCTCCAGCATCAGCGTCCCCAGATAGCCTCGCAGCCAAGCCCCGAATTCCGTCTCCAGCCGGCCGTGAACCCGCTCCAGCGAATACCCCGCCAGCACGGAAAGCGGAAACAGCACCGCCTCGTAGCCGAACACCGCCAGCGCCACGAATGCCGCGTGGACCAGCGCCCAGCCGAACGGAAACGACAGACCCGCGCGGAGCCCTGCCGCCAGCGCGCGCGACCATCCCGACAGCCAGAATACCGCCGCCAAGGCGAACAGCAGGGCAAAGCGGACCAGAAACAGCACCGCCTGGGCCCGGTCGTAGGCGCGCGCCTGCGCCTCCCGGCGTTCGTCGTACCAGCTCCCCATCCGCGACCGCCCCTCAGACCAGATCGCCCAGATTCAGCGTCTCCAGCAGCCGCGACAGATCTTCGTTGTCGAAAAATTCAATGACAATCCGGCCCATTTCGCGCTTGCCGTCGCTCCCGGTCCGGGCCGGCGACAGCACCACCTTCGTACCCAGCTCCTGCTGCATGCGGTCGGCCAGGAATTTCAGGTGCTTGGCGCTCTTCTGATCGGGCGCCCCGCCCGCGGACGGCTTGGCCGCCGCCTTTTTCCGCCGGGGATCCCCGGCCGCCAGCCCCGCCACCAGCTTCTCCAGCGCCCGCACGGACAACCCCTGCGCCACGGTGCGCGCCGCCAGGATTTCGCGGTCCTTCGCCTCCGCCGACAGCAGCACTTTCGCATGGCCGGCCGTCAGCGCGCCCTCGGACAGCGCCCGCTTGATGCCGTCCGCCAGGTCCAGCAGCCGCAGCGCATTCGCCACGGTCGCCCGCGCCTTGCCGATTTTCCGGGCCACATCCTCCTGGGTCAGGCCGGCTTCCCTCATCAAATCGCGGTAGCCTTCCGCCTCTTCGATCAGATCCAGGTCGGCCCGCTGCAGGTTTTCGATCAGCGCCATTTCCCGCGCTTCCAGGTCGTTGACCCGGTGCAGCAGCGCCGGAATTTCCGACAGCCCCGCCAGCTGCGCCGCCCGGAAGCGCCGCTCCCCGGCGATCAGCTCGAACAGGTCCTCGACCGGCCGCAGCCAGACCGGCTCCAGCACGCCCTTGTCGCGGATGGAATCGGCCAGTTCTTTCAGCGCCTCTTCCGCAAACCGCCGCCGCGGCTGCCAGGCCCCCTTGCGGATCTTGTGCACCGGCACCAGATGCACCGCGCCCTTTTCCGGCGCAGCCGCCGCCGGCTTGGGCCCCGCCGCCTTGGCCGCCGGCTTCGGCGCGCCGCCCGGACGGGTGGCGCCTCCCTGTATCAACGCGTCCAGCCCCCGGCCCAGGCCCCTGTGTTTTGGTTTGGTTGCCATGGTCGCCGGTTGTACCGCAATCCCGGTCAACAATCAATCCCGTTGCACTTCGGCATTGCCGATTTCTCCCGTCCCCCGTATGCTGGCCCGCCATGAAAACGTATTCCATCCTGTGCCTGTGCGCGGCCCTGCTGCCGGCCGCCGCCCCCCTCCGGGCCCAGACCCCCGTGCGGGTCACCGCCCACAACGTCAATCTGCGCGCCATGCCGCGGCTCGAAAACTCCGAAGTCCTCGGCCAGGCCCAGTACGACGAACGCCTGACCGCCTGGGAAATCGGCGAGGAGTGGATTTCGATCACCCCGCCCCCCGCCACGGACTTCTGGATCAGCAAGGCCTATGTGCAGCAGCCGCAAAACACCATCGGCGCCACCCGCGTCAACGTCCGGGCCGGCCCCAGCATCAACTACAATGTCGTGGATACCCTGGAACTGGGCGCCGTCGTCGAACCCCGCGAGGAAATCTCCGACTGGCTCAAGATCGCTCCGCCGCCGACGGCCCGCGTCTGGATCCATCGCGATTTCGTCGATATTCTCTCCGGCGACCCGGAACCCGCCCGGACGGCCGCCGAAACCGCCGAAGTCCCCGCCGAGCCCGCCCGCAAGGAAAAAACGGCCCGCAAGCGCAAGGCCAAGGCGGAGCCGGCGGCCGCAGCCGCTCCGGCTCCCGCCCCGGCGGCATCCCCCGCCCAGGCCGCCGACTGGCCCACGCCCATCGTATCCCCTTCCGTCCCCGTCCGCGAAACCGCTTCCGGCGTCATCCCCGTGCCCCCCCCGGCCGACCTCAAACTGATTCCGCTGGAGGGCCAGGGCCGGATGGCTGAGTTCGTAGGCGAACTGCGCGCCGCGCCCCTCATCAACGAGGCCCCCACCCGCTACCGCGTCATCCGCTGGCAGAACAACCGCTGGCAGGTCCTGTGCCATGTGTACGGCGCGGCATCCAAATTCCGCAGCCTCCAGGACAAACGCGTGCGCGTCAAAGGCCGCGAATACTGGATTCAGGGCGCCGCCGCCCCGGTTCTGGTCCCCGACCAGATTCAGGAAGCCCCCGCCCCGGACTGACTTCCGCCCCGCGCCCGGCCTTTCCGCCCCCCGCAAGGGGCAACAAGAGATTGCGTTGCCCCCCCGTTTGCGCTAGAAGGGTTGGCCATGAACCAGGAATTCGCAGGCTACTCCATCACCCGCTCCATCACCGGCGGCGGCATGACCAAACTCTATGTCGCCATTGACGCCCAGCAGACCCGCTACGTCATCCGCGTGCTGGATCCCGTGATGGCCCGGGACCGCCGCGCCCGCAAGCGGTTTTTCCACGGCGGCGAAGTGATCGCCCGGCTGCACCATCCCCAGCCCCATCCCAACATCGTCCCGTTCATCAAGGCCGGCTACGAGGGCAAAATCCCCTACATGGTGCTCGAATACATCGAATCGCGCACCCTCCGCGACCTGCTGCTCTACCGCGAACCGCTCCTGACCGACAACGTAATCATCTTCATCCGCCAGCTCGCCAACGTTATTCAGTACATCCATGCCCGCGGCTATCTGCATCTCGACATCAAACCCGAAAACATCCTCATCCGGCCCGACGGCCGCCTCGTGCTGATTGATTTCGATCTCGCCCTGCCCCGCAAGCGTTTCTTCAAGAAGCTCAACAACGTCTCCGGCACCACCGCCTATGTCCCCCCCGAAACCCTCGTGAACCATACCGCCGACGACCGTGCCGACATCTATGCCTTCGGCATCTGCTGCTATGAAATGCTCACCTTCCACAAACCCTACGAAGGCGAGAAAATCGAGCAGGTCCGCGCCGCCCAGATCGACCCCAAGACCCCCCCCGTTCCCATCCGGCAGCACACGCCCAACGTCCCGGCCGCCCTCGCCAGCCTGGTCATGAAATGCATCGCCAAGAACCCGGCCGACCGCTATCCGGACATGGTCCTCGTGCTGCGCGACCTCAATCGCCTCGCCTGAAATCCCAACCAGCCCCCCCGCGCCGACATGACGCCCAATTCCATTCCCGATATTTACCTGATGAAACGGCAGAAGTCGCGCGCCGGGTGCATGACGGCCCTGTTCGTCACCCTCGCCGTGCTGGCCCTCGCCGGCCTCTTCCTGCTCATCCGCTGGGCCGGCACCTCCCCGGCGGATGCCTCTGAATCCGAAGCGCCCGCTCCGGACCCCGTTGCAACCGGGGCTCCCGCTGCCCCCGCCCCGGATAGCACGACATCCGCCGACCCCGTCCCGGCACCGGCACCAGCCCCCGCCCCCGTTTCCCCGGTCTCCGCCGCTCCGGAAACGGCTCCCGCCCCCCCGCCGCTGTCGCCCGAAGCCGCCGCCCAGGCCGACGACGCCTTCGCCACCGCCCGCCAGCGCCTCGACAGCGGGGACTACCAGGGCGCCCGCGAAGCCGCCCTCTCCGCCCTCGAGGCCCGCCCCGGAGACCCCGGCATCGAAGGCTTCCTCAGCGATCTGGCCATGCCCCTGCTGGCCTCCCAGCGACCCATGCCCGAAAAAACCGAGCATGTCGTCCAGTCCGGCGACTACCTCGGCAAGCTCGCCGCCACCTACAACACCCCCGTCGCCCTCATCGCCAAGGCCAACAATATCCAGGGCGCCATCATCCGCATCGGCGAAACTCTCCGCCTGTTCGACGGCAACCAGCATGTCTTCGCCCTCACCGTCAGCAAGTCCCGCAACGACGTCCTCGTCACCCTCGACGGCCGCTTCTTCAAGCGCTACCGCGCCGCCACCGGCCGCAACAGCAAAACCCCCGTCGGCACCTTCAAGATCACCGACAAAATCGTCCACCCCGCCTGGCACAAGCCCGGCGCCCCCGCCATCCCCTACGGACATCCCGACAACCTCCTCGGCACCCACTGGCTCGCCCTCGACCTGCCCGGCTACGGCCTCCACGGCACTTGGGAACCCGACTCCATCGGCAGCCAGGCCAGCGACGGCTGCATCCGCCTGCTCAACGACCACATCGAAGAGCTCTACACCATCCTCCCCAAGGGGACTCTTGTCACCATCACCGAATAAGGATCCCACCGGTGGCCGCCTACATTCTCCCATTCGAAAAACCCCTCCTCGACCTTCAGAACCAGATCGAGGATCTCCGCCGCTTCTCCGCCGAACAGGGCGTGGACTCCCCCCAGGACGTCGCCCGCCTTGAAGCCCGCCTCGAGGACACCCGCCGCGATCTCTACGCCCGGCTCACCCCCTGGCAGAAGGTCATGGTCGCCCGCCACCCCCGCCGCCCCTACACCCGCGACTACATCGGCGCCATCGTGGACGGCTTCAACGAACTCCACGGCGACCGCCTCCTCTCCGACGATCAGTCCATCGTCGGCGGCCTCGGCTGGATCGACGGCCGCCGCGTCATGGTCCTCGGCACCCAGAAGGGCCGCGACACCAAAAGCAATCTCGCCTGCAACTTCGGCTGCCCCTTCCCCGAAGGCTACCGCAAGGCCCTCCGCCTCATGCGCCTCGCCGCCAAGTTCTCCATCCCCATCGTCACCTTCATTGACACCCCCGGCGCCTTCCCCGGCATCGAGGGCGAACAGCGCCACGTCGCCGAAGCCATCGCCGTCAACCTGCGCGAAATGTTCCGCCTGCCCGTCCCCATCCTCGCCGTCGTCATCGGCGAAGGCGGCTCCGGCGGCGCCCTCGGCATCGGCGTCGCCAACCGCATCCTCATCCTCGAATACGCCTACTACTCCGTCATCTCCCCCGAAGGCTGCGCCGCCATCCTCTGGAAAGACCGCGCCCACGCCGACAAGGCCGCCGCCGCCCTCAAGCTCACCGCCTCCGACCTTCTCGAACTCGGCATCGCCGACGGCATCATCCCCGAACCCCCCGGGGGCGCCCACACCGATCCCAAGGCCGCCGCCGGCCTCGTCCGCGACGCCATCCGCCGGCATCTCGACGCCCTGGGCAAACTCCCGCCCGCCCGCCTCCTCGACCAGCGCTACGCCAAATTCCGCGCCATGGGCGTCTTCAAGGAGGGACCCGTTCCCGCCTTGACACCCCCGCCTATTCCGGCCGATACTGACCAATAATTACTGTCCCGGGGCCGTCCGCCCCCATAACCCAAGGAGATGATTCCTCATGAAGAGCATTAAAGGCACCCGCACCGAGAAAAATCTGCTCGCTTCCTTCGCCGGCGAATCCCAGGCCCGCATGCGCTACAACTACTTCGCTTCCGCCGCCAAAAAGGAAGGCCTCGTCCAGATCTCCCTCATCTTCGAGGAAACCGCCAACCAGGAAAAGGAACACGCCAAACGCTTCTTCAGCTTCCTTGAAGGCGGCATGGTCGAAATCACCGCCGCCTACCCCGCCGGCGTCATCGGCTCCACCCTCGACAATCTTCAGGCCGCTGCCGGCGGTGAACACGAGGAATGGACCGAACTCTACCCCGAATTCGCCCGCATCGCCCGCGAGGAGGGCTTCGAGGAAATCGCCACTCTCTGGGACAAGGTCTGCGTGGCCGAAAAACAGCACGAAAAACGCTATCTCGACCTCTGGCAGAACCTCTCCGAAGGCAAGGTCTTCAAGCGCGACGGCGTCGTCGTCTGGCGCTGCATCAACTGCGGCTACCTCCACGAGGCCAAGGAAGCCCCCAAACTCTGTCCCGCCTGCCTCCACCCCCAGGCCCATTTCGAACTCCTGGGCGAAAACTGGTAATACACTCTGGAAAGTCACAACCCCGAAAGGAAATCCCCATGACCGCATCCGTAGATGGTTCCCTCTGCACCGGCTGCACACTCTGCGCCGACATCGCTCCCGACGTCTTTGAAATGGGCGATGACGGCCTGGCCCACGCCAAGGCCGAAGAAGTTCCCGCCGCTGCCGAAGCATCCGCCAAGGAAGCCGCCGACAGCTGCCCCGTCTCCGCCATCAAGCTCGGCTAGATTCGCCGGATTCGGTTCACGGCCGCCGCTTCCGCGGCGGCCTTTTTCATCCGGACCTCTCAGACCTCCATGGCCTTGCCCCATGCGTAGTCCCTCTCCCAGACCCCCACGAGCTGGCCCCATGCGTCCTCTTTCTCCCCAGCCCCCCCATGGCCTTGCCCCATGCGTAGTCCCTCTCCCCAACCCCCCACGGGCTTGCCCCATGCGTTCTCTTTCTCCCCAAACCCCCACGAGCTTGCCCCGTGCGTTCTCTTTCTCCCCAGACCCCCACGGGCTTGCCCCGTGGGTGAATCAGTTCCGCCAAACCGCCCCCCCCCCTGAACCCCGAACCCTGAACCCTGTCCCCCTTCTGCCTCCACCCCCCCCATGAACCTCCTCCTCGGCATCGGCAATCCCCGCCACGGCGATGACGCGCTCGGCCCTGTCTTCGCCCGCGCCTTCCGCCATCCCGGCTGGCGATGCTTCAATGCCGCCACCGCCCCTGAGAACTTCACCGGCCTCGTCCGCCGCCTGCACCCCGACACCCTGGTACTCCTCGACGCCGCCGATCTCGGCATGCCCCCCGGCACGCTTCAACGCCTCGATCCCTCCGCCATCGCCTCCGGCGATTTCGGCACCCATGCCGGATCGCTCGGCCAGCTCGCCGCCTACCTCTCCGATGGCGCCGGTCGGATCATCATCCTCGGCATCCAGCCCGGCCCCACCACCCCCGGCACCCGCCTCTCCCCTCCCGTGCGCGCCGCCCTCAAGACCCTCGCCCGCTCCCTCGACCGAAACTGCATTCCCTGAATCCCGCTCTCTCCGCCGACTGCACCATTATGGTTGTTATAACAACCATACTATGGTAGTTATAAATACCATAAATCCTCTTTCATCCGGCTGTTGGCCTTTTGGGCTTGGTTTTCTGACCAAAACCCGCAATAATTCGCATACGAATGATTGCCTCTCCTCCAGTCTGTTCCAACCCGGCTTCCCGACCGCCCCCAACGCCCGACATGCAGATTTTGCGCTCGATCCGCAACATCATGCGGGCCGTGGATCTGCATTCCAGGAAGATTCATTCCGATCTGGCCGTCACCCTTCCCCAGCTGCTTTGTCTGCATGCCCTGGCCGAACAGGAGGACATGACCCTGATGGCCTTGAGCCGAACCGTCAATCTGTCCAACAGCACCGTCAACGGCATCGTGGACCGCCTGGAAGCCAAGGGACTGCTCACCCGCAAACGGGATGAGGAGGATCGCCGACGCGTGGCGTTGGCCTTGAGTGCCGCCGGCCGCCGCGTCGTGGAGTCCGCGCCCTCCCTGCTGCAGGATCGCCTGGCGGATGCCCTCCGCCGCCTGCCCGAACCGGAACAGGCCACCATTGCCCGATCCCTGGATCGCGTGGTGGACCTGATGGAAGCCCGTCATATCGACGCTTCCCCCAACCTGCTCCCACCCGGAGCCATCGAAGCCTCTATTCAAGGATCCCCCTCATGACCTGGAGCCCCCGACAGCAGCAGATCACCCGCCGCCTCGACGAATCCGCCGCCGTGGCCAACTGGCGCGACTGGCACTGGCAGATGCGCCACGCCGTCCGCGACCTCGATACCTTTGAACGCCTGCTGGGCATCGCCCTGCCCGGCGAGCAGCGGCAGGAGTTCGCGGACACCGTCGCCAAGTTCCCGATGTCCATCACGCCCTACTACCTCTCGCTCATCGACCCGGCCAACATCGAAAACGATCCCGTCTTCCGCCAGGCCTTTCCCTCCCCCCTCGAATTGCGGATCCAGAACTGCGATCTCGCCGATCCGCTGCACGAGGACGCCGACAGCCCCGCCCCCTGCATCACCCACCGCTACCCCGACCGCGTCCTCTTCCTTGTCAGCAACATGTGCGCCATGTACTGCCGCCACTGCACCCGCAAGCGCCGCGTCGGCGACGTGGACAGTTTTCCCGGCCGCGCCGACATCCGGGCCGGCCTCGACTATATCCGCAACACTCCCGCCGTCCGCGATGTCCTGCTCAGCGGCGGCGACCCCTTCCTGCTGCCCGACTCCGAACTCGACTGGCTGCTCGGCGAACTGCGGGCCATCCCGCACGTCGAAGTCATCCGCATCGGCACGCGCACCCCCGTCGTGCTGCCCTACCGCATCACCGACAGCCTTGTCGCCATGCTCCGCCGCCACCATCCCCTGTGGATCAACACCCATTTCAACCACCCCCGCGAACTGACCAAATCCGCCCGCGACGCCCTGGCCAAACTCGCGGACGCGGGCATTCCCCTCGGCAACCAGTCCGTGCTCTTGGCCGGCGTCAACGACTGCCTGCGCATCATGCGCGCGCTGGTCCACAAGCTGGTCCAGAACTGCGTCCGCCCCTATTACCTCTACCAGTGCGACCTCTCCGAAGGCCTCGGCCACTTCCGCACCCCCGTCGGCAAGGGCATCGAAATCCTCGAAGGCCTCATCGGCCATACCAGCGGCTTCTGCGTGCCCACCTACGTCATCGACGCGCCCGGCGGCGGCGGCAAGATCCCCGTCATGCCCAACTATCTCATCTCCTGGTCCACCAACAAGGTCGTCCTGCGCAACTACGAAGGCGTCATCACCACCTACAAGGAACCCGATTCCTACGAGCCCATCTTCTGCGACCGCAACTGCGACCGCTGCCAGCTCGAACTCAACGTCAATCCCGCCGAGGAATTCCAGGCCATCGGCATCGCCCAGCTCCTTGCGGACTACGACGACGCCATTGCCCTCACCCCCGAAAACAACGAGCGCCTCAACCGCCGGACCGACGGCAACGGTGAGGAATCCGATGCCGAACCCGGTGAAGAGACGCCCGGCCCGGCCCCCTCCGGCGAGGTGCCCGCATGAACCTGCTCGACTACGCCATCTTCGCCCTCTACATGGCCGGCATCCTCGGCATCGGCTGGTACCACTACCGCCGCAACACCAGCGAGGAGGACTACTACGTCGGCGGCCGCACCGTGCCGCCCACCGCGCTCGGCCTTTCCATCGTCGCCACCGATGTCGGCGGCGGGTTTTCCATCGGCCTCGGCGGCGTCGGCTT
>JAHDSS010000045.1 GCA_018432565.1 Kiritimatiellia bacterium | reverse complement strand
TCGGGGAGGGTGAAATCCGGCGCGGGGGAGCCGGGAGGCGCGTCGGCGAAGGCGGCGGTCCAGCCCGACAGGAAGACGGCGGCGGCGAAGACGGGGAGACGGCGTGGGTTCATGGGGCATTCCTTTCTGTGCGGGTTATGTCGGAAGGGGCGGATTTGGAAAACGGAGCGGTCACGCGCAGCGCCTGCCGGCCGGCGGGCCCCTGAAGGATCAGCACCCCCGACAGGCGTGCCGGAAACAAATCTCCGCCGGCGGCCGGTTCCATCTCCAGCGTAAAGCCGTTTCCGGCGGACTGAAAAACCTGCGGGGCGGCAGGAAGGATCACCTCCGGCGAATCCGGGAAAAAGGCGGCGGAGGAGACGGTTTCCGGCGCATTGCCGAGAGGCTGCGCCAGCAGGCGGTAGCGGTTGGCCGAGGCTTCGGCATGGATTCGCCAGTCCGCCGGGGCCCTGGGCAGATTCTCCCGGGCCTGCCGGATGACATCGGCATGAACGGGATGCAGCGGCGCGGGGGCCGGGCCGACGGGCAGGGTCAGGTCCAGCTGCGCGGAACCCGGCAGGCAGAAGTCGCGGCAGACCAGCCACTCCGCCTCCGCCCGAAGAGTCACGGAATCCGCCTCCAGCACCGGCGGCGGGGTCAGGGTGACCAGAAACAGGACCTCGCCTTCATGGCCGTACGTCATGAAAGGCGGAGTGGGAATGGCGGTCGGCGGCGGATGCTGCAGGTCGCCGGCGGAAAAGCCGTCGGGGAGGGTCCAGTCCAGCGAGGGGGCCAGGCCGGAATCGCCGGGGTTGGTCCAATAGGCGTGCCAGGATTCATCCAGGGTCATGCGGAACGCGACGGTGAACGGCTTCCCGGGCGCGACGGCCGCCACCTCGGAAATCAGGTCGGCCTGCACGGGGCCATCGCGAACCGGCGCCGCCCGGGCATTTCCCGCCAGAATCGCCAGGGCCAGGATGGGTGTTGCCGGTTTCATCGAGGCAACGTACCCCACGGTTCCGCCGCGCGCAACCAGCCGGCTGGAAATCCGATTCGGCACCAGGGGGGGGCGGGCCAGACCGCCTGCCCACCGGCGGTTGCCCGTTAGTCGCTGTCGCGAAGAAGGGCGGCGGGGGGCGGGAGCTGGGCGAGCAATTGCCGATAGACGCCGGCGAAGCGCCCGTTGCGGCGGATGCCGTCATGGATCAGGGACCGGGCTTCGGGAATCCGGTCGGTTTTGACATACGACATGACCAGGGCCTGGTCGCAGGCGAGCAGATCCTCGGCGGTCATGCGCGGGCGCGCCGCCAGCAGCTGCGGGATGGCTTCGACCCATTCGCCGCGCAACTGGTGCAGGCGGCCCACGTAGCGTTCCGTCAGGCCCGTTTGCGAAAATCCCCGCGCCAGCAGGAACTGGCCTTCGGCGATGGCGCGGGCGGCGGTCTCCCGATCCGCCTCCGCAAGGCTCCCGGCGATTTTTTCGCGGCAGGCCAGGGCAAAGTAGATGTATTCAAGGTGCCACGAGGTGTAGTCGGGAACCTGGCGGGCGGCGATGGCGAAGAGGCCGGCCGCCTCGTCCACGCGTCCTTCCCGAAGGAGCGCCCGGGCCGCCATGCCGGCGATGGGGCGCAGGCCGCCGGCATGCGGCCGCATGGTCTGCCACTGGCGGGCGGCTTCGAGCACGGCCGGGGACATGTGCGACTCGGCGAGGCGGCAGGCGCGCTCGAACCGCTCCAGGGCGTCCGGGTTCGAGCGCCGCATGAAGTCCACGCCGAACAGCACGCGCAGCGTGTGGTTCACGCGATACTCGTCGTAGGGATTCGCGCCCAGGCGCCGGGCCAGGTCCTCGGAATCCGGGAGCCGGGCGAGGGCCCCGGCGGAAAGCTGCAGCGGTTCGGGAAGCGAGGCCATTGTTTCCGCCATGCACCGGGCGGCCAGGGCCTGTCCGTGCAGGGTGAGATGCACATGGTCGCCGGCGCTTTCATGACCGGTGGCGCCGAGCGGGGAGGCCTGGCGGAACCGTTCGGCCACGTCGGCCAGAGGGACACCCATGCGGCGGGCGGCGGAGCGGATGGCCGCCTCGGTCTGCGAGGTCGGCCGCCAGGGCAGGGTGTCCAGATCGCGCGCCGCGAGAAACGCCTCGCGCGCGCCCTCGCGGTCGCCGGCAGCGGCCAGCGCGCGGCCCAGTCCGAAGCGGGCCCGGGCGTTGCGGGGGGCGCATGCCGCGGCCCGGCGGAAGGCGTTCGCGGCGGCGGCGGGCTGATCCGCCAGCCGGGCCTCGCCCTCCGCCAGGAGCCGCAGCGCTTCGGCCCGTTGCGCGGGATCGGCGCCGGCCTCGTCGTCGGCGCCCAGCGGGGCCAGATCCGCTTCGTTGCTGGCCGTGGTGCACACGATGGCCGGGACGCCCGCCGCCTGGGTGTGCGCGAGCATGGCGATCAGGTTTTCCTCCAGATTCCGCGCGGCGGCGGCGCGCAGGGGCGACTCCGCCGGAATTGCCGCGCGTCCCATCATTTCTTCCATCAGGGTCCGGCTGCCGTCGCTCTTCCGCCGCAGGGCTTCGTTCAGGGTTTGAAAGAGAGCCGACCCGCGCAATCCGCGCAGGATCCGCAGCGCGCGCGGCGGCAGCCGGCCCGCGGCGCTGAGCGATCCGGTGCCGTACGCCCCGAAGAATTCATTGTTGCCCAGGTAGAAGATGAACAAGTCCGGGTCGAAGCGCAGCGCGTCGCGCACCTGATAGACCAGCGGAAAGCTCGCAACGGCCGTGGTGCCCAGGTTGATCGTCTCCACCGTGCGCTCCGGCCAGGCGGCCTGCAGCATCTCCTGAAGAAACGCGGACATGGACAGATTGCGCGGCTGCGGATAGCCCTTGGCCGCCGATTCGCCCACCAGGAAGATGCGCACGGTCCCCGCCGGCTTGGGCATCCGGAAATTGGTTTGTTCGGCGTAGCCCGGGCGATCCGGATTGGCAAAGAAATACGGTTTGCTCGCCGCCGGCTCCACAAGGCAGAGCGTTTCGCCCGTCGGCAGCCGGCCCGCCGCTCGCAGAAAAGGCGGGTATCCGCCCCGGCCGCCGAGCCGCAGTCCGCCTTCGACCGCGCCCAGCAGCAGGAACGGCAGGGCAAGGGCAGCGATTCGGAAGGCCCGGCGTTTGGCGGGCGTCAGGGACGTAAAAAACCTCCGGCCGCCGTGACCGGCGCCGGAGGGGGAAGGAGTAGGGCGGATGCGGCCCATTTACCGCCGGCGGCGGCGCAGGCCCAGCACCGACAGCACGCCGAAACCAAACAGCGACAGTGTGCCGGGTTCCGGGATCGCGGCAACACCGTAGGAACTCAAGCCACCGCCGCTGACCGACGACACATAGGCCTGATCCCACGCGGTGACGCTGATGTTGGGATTGGACAGCGCATCGATGGCGGAATCGGTGCCGCCGCCGCCCGACGCATACACGTCGAAATAAAAGGTGTCGCCTTCCCCCAGACCCAGGGTTGCCAAGGGCACGGAGTAGTCCAGGGTGCTTTGCACGCCGCCGGCAAACGAGTAGCTGCCCATCGTGTCCAGGTCCCATGTCGCGCCGTTGTACGACCACAGCTGGGCGCCGCCGCCGCCGTCCACCCAGGAGCCGATCCAGAAGTCCATGCCCCCGATGGGCGAGTCCAGGGTGATGGGCCGGCCCCAGCCGTTGTCCGTCGTGCTGCCCGTGCCGCCGGTGGCAATGCCGATCATGAACTTGCCCCAGTCCGTGGTCGAAACGTCGCCGCCGACCGTCAGCGAAAACATCACGTCCGTCGCGTCATGCGTGACTTCCACCGACAGAATGTCCAGCGTTCCCGCGCCGTTGGAAAGACCCGCGTCAATATCCCCGGTTGAATCGTTGAAGACATCCGCCCATGCCGAGACCGCGATCATAACCGCCAAACCCGCCACCTATAGTTTCATGCCGAATCTCCTTCGAAGAGAGAACCCGATTGCACACATGGGACTGACTGACACCTATAAAGGATAGCCGCGGCCGGGGATTTGGCAATTGTTTTTTTGCCCCGTTTTTCAGTCCCAGGCCGGCCGCTGAACGGTTCGGTTGCCGCTGCGCCTGCCGGGCGCGGCAAAGACAGCAAAGGACAGCCGCCGGCTCCCCTAGCGCAGCTGCAGGGGGGCGAGATCGGTTATCGAGTGCGGTGACAAGCAGAGCGCAGCCTGTCCGCCTGTGGAGGGGCAGCGCTTTGGATCGGATCCAGTGAACGGTGAACCGAGCGAATCCGGCGAATCACGCGAAGGGGGCGGAGCTAGCGGGCCTTGGCTTCCCACTCCTGCTGAAGCCAGGCGATGGCGCGGTCGCTGACTTCGGGGTCGCTGGGCATGGGGTGGCCGCCGGGGAACGTGAAGATCTCGACGCGGCACTTTCGAAGCAGCAGGGCCTGCTTGTCGCTCACGGCCCAGCCGTTGGCGGCATCATCCTTGTTGCCGTTGATCATGGCCACCGCCATGAACCGGCAGTAGCGTTTTTTCTGATGTTCCGGGCCTCCGAGCCAGCCGCCGTAGGCCAGGATGCCGGCGAAAGGGTCTTCCCGGCGGGCGGTGATGCCGTAGGCCCGCATGGCCCCGCCCGAGTGTCCAGCCAGATAGACCCGGCGCGGATCGTGGGGAATGCTGCGGTAGATGTCCTCCAGCACCTCGTCCTCCATGGCATCCGTCAGCTTGTCGTCCCCCATGTTGTTGCGGAGCTTGTCGCAGCCGATGGCGATCCAGCCCGCCTTGTCCGTGCTGGCCGAGATGGAACGCAGGATGGAATGCCCGTTGCCGGTGGAACTGAAGGCGATGACCAGCGGGGGCGGGCGGGCGGGATCGTATCCCGGCGGCACGCGCACGTGGTAGGTGATGGCATTGGGGCCGGCGGCGGTCTGGATAAAGGTGGCTCCGGGGGTCATTTTGGCCGCCACCTCCGGGGTGCCGTGGCGCGGGGCCAGCGCAGCGGCACGGCTCTCTTCCAGCGCCGCGGCCGTGCTGCGGGTCCGCGAGGCCGGAATTTTCCGCCCCTGGATGAAATGGCGGTCCTCGGGGGAGAGCTTGGCGAGAGGAATGCCGATTTTTTCGCCCTGGGGTGTCTTCAGGGTGACCTGGCCAAAGGTCTCGGAGACGAATTCCGCTTCGATCTGTTTGCCCGATACGCTGGTCCAGGTCCGGGCATCGGCCGCCAGGACCACCCCCAACACCAGCAGCATCCATCGCAACTTGAGGTTCATGGCCGTTCTCCTCGGGTTCTGCCGGCTGTCAGGGTAGGCCCGTGAGCCGCGACAAGTCAAGAAAGAGGCCCCTCCCGCGCCGCGCCTCACCGCGGCATCAGCGCGAACACGCCCCAGCCCAGGTAGTCACGCATATAGGTGGCGTAGCGCACGGGTTCGGTGTCCAGCTGTTCCCGGACCTGGCTCGCGAACTCGTCCCCGGGATTGTCCTCCAGCCATCGGCGCATGGTCAGCCATTTGGCCGCCTCGTACCGGTCCCAGCCGTCCGGATCGGCCAGCACCATTTCCACGACGTCGCAGCCCAGACGCCCGAACGACGCGATCAGTTCCGGCAGCGGGACGAAATCGGAAATGGCCCGGGCCTGGCATCCCGCGGCGATCTCTTCCGTCGGCGGCAGCTGCCGCCAGAAGGGTTCGCCGATCAGGAGGATTCCTCCGGGGCGCAGGCTCTGCTTGAGCAGTTCGATCGTGCCGGCGACGCCTCCGCCGATCCAGGTGGCCCCGACGCAGGCGGCCACGTTCGCCTTCTCGGCGGAAACGTAGCCCGCGGCATCGCCATGGATGAACTCCACCTGGCCGGCGACGCCGAGTTCTTCGGCGCGTCGTTTCGCCTGTTCGGTGAACAGCGGGCTCATGTCCACGCCGGTGCCGGTGATGCCGTGATCGCGCGCCCAGGTGCACAGCATTTCGCCCGACCCGCTGCCGAGATCGAGCACCCGGGCACCCGGCGCCAGGCGCAGCGCCGCGCCGAGAACGGCGAGCTTTTCGGGCGTGATCGGGTTGTGGATGCGGTGGGCGCTTTCCGTGATGGTGAAGATGCGGGGAATGTCCATGGGTATTGTTCCTGTCAGGGGTGAAGGGTGCCGGTCATGACCGTCCGGCTTCCCGAAGCACATACAGCGCATCAATCGTTACGAGGAGGTTTCCCTTTTTCTTCTGCAGCGGACCCCAGTCCGCGTAGGTTCCCCGGGACACAATCCGGGGCGCCCGTTTGACGTTGGTCCACTCGACGGGAAACATCCCGTCGGCCAGGCGTTTGCCTTCCAGCAGGTCGAGGGCTTTCCGGCAGCGCGGATCGCGAACCCGGCCCATCTCCGCCATGACCAGAAGCGCGCTCAGGACGTCGTAGAACCGGATGGGGTAGTGGATTTGGTTCACCGGCCCGCCCCATTCCGGCACGATGAGCGCATCATTGCCCTTGCGCCAGAGCAGGCGCCGCTGGAGCAGAAACTCCGCCGCCCGCCGGGCACCCGCCCCGGACCGTTTATCTCCCGTGGCGCGATGCCATGCGGCAAGCCCCCGAAGCGGAATCAGCGTCTCCTGCACGGAGGAAGTGCGCGCGCCGCGCCGCTTGTCGCAGTTCCAGCCGCCATCAGGCCACTGCATCGCCAGCAGGCGATCCGCCAGAAGCGGCACGCGCGACTCGTCGACGATGCCCAGCTCCAGCTGCGACCAGATCGCATTGCCCTCCATGGAAGCGCAGCGGCGCGGTCTCTCGGGCTGGTCGGGATAGATCGCCGTGGAGGGGGGCTTCAGGAAAGCCGGCGAGAACATCCACTCCAGGACCCGCTGGCGCAGGGGGAACAGCCGGCGGTCTCCGGGCGGATATCCGATCTCCGCCAGTGAGTACAGCGTCCAGTGCGGCCCCTGCCACTTGCGATAGGGACTCCAGCGCTCCAGATTCAGTCCGCGCAGGAGATCCCGCGCCATGGCCGACGCCCCGATGTTCCGGCGCAGCCTGCGCATCGCCGGCGACCGCTCCGATTCGCCGGCCAGGCGCCGCCGCGCCCGGTAAGCGACCACCGGGTCGGCATGGGCGCATAAAGTATCCGTCAGGGTCATGCGAAGAGGTCTTTCTCGGGTCGTATCCGCAATCAGGGTAGGGCCGGACGCAACGGCAAGTCAAGAATGCAGGAAACCAGGGGGACACGTGTTGTTGGGGGTTGATGCTTGGTGGCCGGGCGGATTTTTACAACTACGAATCAAGCGAATGGCACGAATGGGGGAGGGGCGGGGCAAACAGCCAACAGCCGGTTCAACTGCGAAATGCGCGAAAGGTACGAATGGGGGAAGGCGGGGGCGAACAGCCAACAGCCGCCACTAAGAATCAAGCGAATAGCACGAATGGGGGAGATGGAATCGAACGGCCAACAGCCGGTTCAACTGCGAAATGCGCGAAAGGCACGGATGGGGGAGGGCGGGGCGAACAGCCAACAGCCGCAACTACGAATTATGTGAATGGCACGAATGGGGGAG
>JAHDSS010000587.1 GCA_018432565.1 Kiritimatiellia bacterium | reverse complement strand
GCAGAACAGATCCAGCAGCCCGGCCAGATGCTCCTTGAGCCCGCCCCGGGAGACGATCTGATCCAGCAGCCCGTGTTCCAGCAGAAAATCCGGCCGCTGGAAGCCGGGCGGCAGATCCTGCTGGATGGTTTCCTTGATGACACGGGCGCCGGCGAAGCCGATCAGGGCGCCCGGTTCCGCCAGAATGACGTCGCCCAGCGTGGCGAAGCTGGCCATGACACCCGCCGTGGTCGGATGGGTCAGCACCGGGATGTAAAGCAGACCGGCATCGGCATGGCGGGCCAGCGCGCCGCTGGTCTTGGCCATCTGCATCAGGCTCATCATGCCTTCATACATGCGGGCTCCGCCCGACGCGCACACCAGAATCACCGGCAGCTTTTCCGCCGTTCCCCGCTCAATCAGGCGGGTGATCTTTTCTCCAACCACCGACCCCATGCTGGCTCCGAGAAATTCGAAATCCATGACGCCCAGCGCAATGGCCCGGCTGTTCAACCGGGCCCGGCCGCAAGTGACGGCATCCACTTCGCCGGTCTTGCGGCGGTTGGCTTCCAGTTTCTCCTGATAGGACGCCTCCCCCACAAACCCGAGGAAATCAATGCTGTACAGGTCCTTGTCCCACTCCACAAACGATCCGGGATCGGCCAGCATAGCCAGGCGTTCGGCCCGGCTCATGGGAAAATGATGATCGCAAAGAGGGCACACGCGAAGCGCTTTTTCCTGCTCTTCGCGGAAAATCATCTCATTGCAGCCCGGGCATTTGATCCACAAGCCATCCGGCATGTCCCGCTTGCGGGCTTTTTTCAAAATCGGCTTTTTTTTGCCAAACAGCGTCATCTGTTCACTTCCAGACTCCTTGCCGCCGCGCGGCGTTTTCAGCCCCGCGCCACGGTCAGCACCATGACGGCGGCCGCACCGGCGGCCCGCAACGCCCGGGCGCATTCATTCACGGTGGCGCCGGTGGTCATGACATCGTCCACCAGCACGATCCGCGCGCCCTGCACCCGGCTTGGCCACGGAACCGAGAAAACACCCCTCACATTATGGAGCCGCTGCGCGGCTGTCAAACGCGTTCGGGACACCGCGGGGCGCGAACGACGCAACACCCCGCCCCGGAAGCGGATGCCGACAAGGCGCGCCAGCCGCTGGGCCAGCAGAGCGGCCTGGTTGTAGCCCCGTTCCCTCTGGCGGCGGGCATACAGCGGCACGGCGGTCATCCAATCCGCCTGCTGCAGGCTGGGCGGCGCATTTTTCCACAGGGCGACCAGCCACTCCGCCAGGGTATCGAGCACCCAGAGCCCCGTGTTGTATTTCAGATTCCAGATCAGATGCCGGACCGCGCCGTCATAGCGAACGGCTGACCGGGCCCAGTCAAAGGCCGGTTCGGCTTTCCGGCACCAGGCGCATTCGAAGACATCGCTCACCAGCCCCGGAACCGGATCTCCGCACCGATCGCAGAACGGCACCTGCACCAGCCGCACCTGCGTCTGGCAGTCCCAGCACAGGCAGCCCGCTTCATCGGTCATGGACATGCCGCAGCCTTCGCACGACCGGGAATAGAGCATGTCGAGCAGGGCCGGACTCATGGACCCATTGTGCCCCCTGGTTCCGTGCCTGTCGAGCCTGGCTCCATTCTTCATGGGGCGGGAGGTATCCAGTAGAAAGCGGTGCCGCGGCCAAAGGCCTTGTCACCGCACTCCACACCGACCCGACAACGCCCCCCTTTGGAGTGCGCGGGCATGACCGCGCTTTCCCGGGCCGCGACACGTCGCGGCCCAAAGCGGCGTCTTGCCGCCGCACTCCATACCGATCCACCATGCCTCCGCTTTGGGCCTGGTCTGTGCGTGAAGATCAAGCGCGCTCAACGGGCGCAGCTGCAGTCCAAGATGCAGGGGTCTTACGGTTCGTTCAGCAAAACCCGGAGAGTGCCATACCAAGTACCCGTAAAATTATTGGTCACCACCATGCCCGGTATGCCCCAGCCAATATTGTTGGTCAGCGTGGCAGACAAGTCGGCCGAATAGATCAACTGATAATACCGGGCCGAACTGGCCGGGAAGGTGAAGCGCATTTCACCCGTCTCGCCGCCCGCCTGGGTCTTGTTGACATATGTTCCGTCCAGCTCCAGCACGCTGCCGGCGCTGGCCGGATCCGTGTCGGCCAGGTATTCCTCTTCCGTCGTCGCTCCGTCGCCGTCGTAATCCGCGCTCTCCACGAAATTGCTGTCGGAGAGACTCTGTCCCTGCTCGTCGCGCACCCAGAGCTGGAACGGCGTGAGCGATTCGGCAATGAGCAGCGTGCCGGTTGCCGAACCTTGATAGACGGCGTCGTTTACGGTGCCGGTCACCGCGTAGCTGCCGGCCGCGGTGGGCGCAGTCGGATCGCCGTCGTAGGTGAATTCCACCGTCAGCCCCGCCGGCTCCGTGGTGGCCGTCGCTCTCTTGGGCGTGCCGTCGTAATCCTGCGTCAGGCTGCCCAGTGTCACGCCCGCCGGCGCCTTGCTCACCGTAAGGAGATTCGTGACGTCCGGCGCCGGATTCCAATCCTCGTTCCCGCCCTGGCTGGCCACGACCACAACGTCGCCCGCCCCCGTGAAGGCCAGGATGGAACCCTCCACAACGCCCGGACCGCCGGCCACCGCAAACGACACGGCCAGCCCGCTCGACGCTGTCGCCGACAACGGGACGGTGCTGGTCGTCCACTGCGCGCCAATGGCCGGAAACTCTATGGTTTGGGCGGACTTCTGTTTCGTTACAACGCCGGCGGTCGCCGAATCGACGCTGGTTCCGGCGGTGTTTTCAGCCCGAACGCGGAAATAATACGGCGTGTTTTCCGTCAGCCCGGTCACCGCCTGGCTGGTGCCCGCGACAAAACGGTTGGCATATCCCGCCACATACGCGGGAACCGTGCCGGGCGCCCACCCCGAAACCCGCAGCGACTGGATGCCTACACCGACGCCTGCCGCGGCGTCCAGCGCCTGCCAGCGGATCCGAGTCTGGGCATGGCCTAGATGGGCCGCATCCGACACCGTCGGCATGACCACCCACGCCGATCCGTTGGACGGGTTCACCACGGCCAGAACTGTCCAATCCGTGCCGTTATTGGTAGAGACCGACACGGTGATGTTCGAAGACGTGGAGCCGCCGTAGGTGCGGGCTTCGAAATCCACCGCCAGGTTGGTCTGACCGACCGTTGAAAAGGCCGGCGACACCACCGCGGCGGTGGCCTGGGTCATGATGACATACAAGTCGCCGCCCAGATCGGTTCCGACCCATCCGTTAGTGATCATGTCCGCCGAGGCGGCAGCGTTGCTGGCCAGGACCGTCTCCACGCTTTCGCCGCCGGACACCTGGAAATCCGCCTCCGTGCTGACGTCCAGCCAGTAGCCGGTGGCGATGGCGACCGGCGTCCATTCGGCGGTGAAACTGGTCACGTTGGTCTCGGCAGCCCAGAGAACGGCCGGTGCCGACGGCACGCCCGCTGCCACGGTCACGGTGACCGTCTGCGTGGCCACGCCCGACGCGTTGCCGGCCGTAAATGTGAAGGTCGGCGATCCCACATCCGCCTCCGGCGGCGTATAGGCCAGTTGGCCCGTCGCCGGGGTGAAGCTGTAGCCGCCCGAGGCCGTGGCGCCCGCCAGGGCCAGGACCGGTTCGGGATAGCCCGTGGCCGCGACGGTAAAGACCATGGCCACGCCGGTCGTCGCGCCGTACGACGTCCCGCTGGTGAAGGCCGGAGCCTGCGCCGGCCAGTCGTACACCGTCACCGCCACGATTTGCGTCGCCACCCCCTGCGTGTTGGCGGCCGTGAAGGTAAAGGACCGCTCCCCGGTTTCCGCCAGAGCCGGCGTATAGGCCAATTGCCCCGTCTCCGGATCAAAGCTGTACGAGGCCGCCTGCGCATCGGTCTCTTCCAGCGCCAGCACGGGCTGCGGACTGCCGGAGGCGCTGACCGTGAAGGCCACCTGCACATCCACCGTCGTGCCGAAGGGACCGGGATTCGCGCCGAAGGCCGGCGCCGCCAGCGTCTGCAGCGTGGTGACGACGCCCGCCGGCGAATACCGGACATCGCAGTTGGGAACAGACGCCACGCGGAAATAGTAGGTCGCGCCGGCCGTCAGGCCAGTCACCGCGGCGCTGGTGGCGCCTGAGACGGCGCGGTTTGAATAGCCCGGAACAAACAGGGCTTCGCTCTGATAGCCCTGCAGCAGGACGTCGTCGATCCGCCCGGCCACCCCGCCGTTCTTGGTCCAGCGCAGGCTCAGGTTGGTCGAGTCCAGCGCCGCGGCGGAAACCGCCAGGTTCGACACCATGTACCAGCCGGTCGCCGCGGCCTCCGCCGGCAGGTTCGAGACCGTCACGGCGCTCCACGCCGCGCCGCTGTTGGTGGACCACTCCACGCCGAGCAACATGTTGGCGGCGGCGTCTTCCTTGCGGTAGCCGAAACTGAGGGCCAGCGCCTCGCAGCCGGTGGTGTCGATGCCCTCGATGGCGAATCCCAAATTCGTCACGCCGGTGGCCGTGAAATACACGTTGGCATTGCTGGAGGCGAGATTCCCCGCCGGATCGATGTAGCCGCCGGAACCGGAGCTG